>JAQUMG010000177.1 GCA_028718265.1 Candidatus Omnitrophota bacterium | reverse complement strand
AGACAAGGAGATTTCATAATATGAGTATAGATGCAGATTTGAAACAAGGAAGATTTGTTAAGTCGGGCAATCTGGGATTTCCCGAGGAACAAACATTAGAGAAGAGCGACTTAAAAGACGGAACTTTTGTTAAAAAAGTTGCGCAAATAACTATTGTAGATCATAAAACTAAGGGGCGACGCGTTGAATCGATAACAATTGAGGAATATCGTAGAAAAAAGAAAACAGACCCATGGCCAAATGAGCCTACGAGAATCACCCTATCTCATGATGCACTGAATGAATTAGTAAAATATCTTTTAGCTCAAGATGAATTCTTAAAGCTTCAGAGAAGCACAAGGTATACTTTACTAACTGGTGCTACAGACTTATCTCAATTAAGCAATGACGAAATAGAAGCACTTGTGTCTTTAGTTAAGAATGCAGCTAATAGTGGAAAACTTAGCGAAGTAGTCAAATTAGAAACCATAAATAATATTGCTGCCGCTATTCAACAAACTAGATATAAGGATGCTGTTAATGAATTGAAAACAATGCTTTCTAATAAGCACGATGAAGAAGATTATAGAAGATGGTTTTTAGCTCACCCCTGGGTTTTTGGTACCGAGTATTTAAAACCAGAACCAAACAGGCAAGTTGGATGGAAAGTAAAGGGAGATATAATATTAACTAGCGTTGATGGTTATCAGGATATAATCGAGTTAAAATTGCCATCTGCTAAAATTCTTTTATATGATAATTCTCATGATAACTGGTATCCTTCTGCTGATCTTACCCTCACTATTGCTCAGGTTGTAAAATATATTCATGATTCTGAAGACGAAAGGACGACGATTGCCTTGAAAGAAAAATTACCATTTTTAAAGCCGCGAGCAAGAATAGTAATCGGCAGGAGTAACGATTGGGACGGAAAACAGAATGATGCTTTACGCCGTTTTAATTCTGCTTTACATAGTATCCAAATTATGACATATGACCATCTTTTAATGAGTGCTTCTAGAATGATACAATATTATGAAGGGAATTAGATTAAGGAAAATAGTGTCCGCTTCTAATTTTTGAAAAAATAGGAACATAAGCATCCGCAGGTAAGTATTTACTGTGTCGTTGATCCTGCGACAATTTACGCTAAGGTTCACTTTAAGCCATCCAACTTGCTCATCCATCTTTGTACATTCTTCTTGTGACTTAAGGGCAAAAAGGTAGAATACCCTGCGGATGCTTCCCTAAGATGAATTTAGAGCTTTTAAAATCAGAAGAAGAACAAAAAAGGCAATTCAAGTCCTTAACTACTTGCGAAGATGTCGCGAGTCTTTTGGAAGTTCCTTATAAGAAATTAACTTATTATTTATATGGTTTAAAAGAAGATAAAAGATATTTTCATTTCCAAATCCCAAAGAAATCTGGTCAATTACGCGATATTTATGCCCCAGTAAATGGGTTAAAAATTATTCAACAGAAACTTAACAGGATCTTGCAGTTTATTTATGACCCGAAACCTTCTGCCATGGGTTTTATTCTCAAACGCAATATTGTGTTAAACGCAAAAATACATTCAAATAAGCGTTTTGTTTTGAATCTTGATTTAAAGGATTTCTTCCCTTCTATCCATTGGTGGCGCATTCAAGGATTGTTTATGTCTTGGCCGTATAATTTCAATCAAGATGTCGCGAAAGTTTTAGCACAAATTTGTTGTTATGATAAAGAGCTGCCTCAAGGGGCGCCTACTTCACCAATTATTTCAAACATGATTTGTAGTAAACTAGATGCCGCTCTTCAAAGATTTAGTGGAGAATTGCGCTGTCAATATACACGGTATGGTGATGATATTTCTTTTTCCACATCTTTATATAAATTCCCTCTACAATTAGCAAAAGTAGAGAATAGTGATGGTAGCAGAAGAATAACGCTAGGAGAAGAATTAATAAATATCATAGAAGTTCAAAATACCTTTAAAATTAACTATGATAAAGTGCGACTACAAGAGTCAAGACATAGGCAATCAGTTACTGGACTTATAACTAATAAATTCCCCAATGTAAAAAGAAAGTATATAAGGCAAATAAGAGCGATGTTGCACGCTTGGGAGATTTACGGATTAAGGGCCTCTGAAGATGAGTTTCATAAAAAGTTTAGCAAATGTCGCTTACCTTGTAAGAATCCTCCTTCTTTTTGCGATGTTTTAAAAGGAAAAATTGAATTTTTAGGAATGGTAAGGGGAAAAGATAATCCCATGTATTATTTTTTCATGTATAAGTACAATAAGTTAAAAGAAATAAGTGAAGGAGTAAAAAGAGAGCCTATGAAAACTAAATTCGATGCTTTTATCAGCTATGCTAGTGAAGACAAAAAAACATTTGCCTTAAACTTAGCCAATAGTCTTGTAAGAAAAGGATTTAATATTTGGTTTGACGAAACGGAAATAAAGGTTGGAGATAGTATAAGGCGAAAAATTGATGAAGGATTAACGAGGTCAGTGTTCGGAATTGTTGTTTTCTCCAAGGCATTTTTTCTAAAAAATTGGACTCAACGCGAATTAGATGGTTTAGTTGCCCTAGAAATGCATGACGGGAGGCGTCGTATACTACCAATTTGGTATAAAATAGAGAAAGAGGATATAATTAAATTCAGTCCGCCTTTAGCAGATATAAGTGCTTTAGCTTTTCCAAAGCTTAATTTAGAGCAGATTGTAGAGCAGTTAAGTGTAAAGCTAAAAGAGAATAAATAAAAATGTGGTGGAATATAATTGGTAAGATTGAACGAGTTCCTTAGAAGGAATTAATTCGGAATAATAAAATGGCAAATTTAACTACAAACGAGAAACAAATGCTAGAAAAACTTTTTCAAATGGGTAGCGGTTATGTTTTAAACTTTACTGATAGAACAATGAAGGAGTTTTTCAGAGATGATATTGGTGTCGATATTTATAGCGACAAATACAAGTATGCTAGTGGCTCAAAGGCTAACTGTTTACGCGGCTTTTGGTGGAAAGCAGAAAATCAAATCGTAGGTAAGAGCATATTGAAACTTGTTGAGTATATTGAGAGCCAGATCTTTATAGGTAATTTCAAGAAGGAAGACTTTTCGGATGAGGGAATAAGAATTGGTCGGGAAATCGGGAGAAAATTAGCAAGTGGAAAAGCAGAAAAAGAAGAGAATAAATCACACGCCACATTTAAAAATGGCAATATAAATATTATTTTGCAGGAAGATATCTTTGATCATGTGCAGAAATTATTAAACGACGGGCATTATTTTAACGCGGTAGAGGAAGCTTACAAAGTCGTCCGAAAGAAATTGAAGGATATTACCGGAAAAGAAAAAGCTACCGATGCTTTTAGCGTTGCAAATTATGAAAAGATTTTTGGACATCAGCCTATCGGGGATGCTGAAAATGATTTCTTTGAGGGAGTAAAGTTTTTGCACATGGCAATTCAATTTCTGAGAAACGAAAAAGCACACACTCCGGCCCGCGATTTGGATAAAAACTTGGCAGTCCATTATATTGCACTTGCGAGCTTGGCATATGATTTGATAAATAGAAAATGATTGTGAAATTGAAATAAAGGGAAGTTTCTTTTTCCCCCTAAAAATTGCGGCAGTTTTTTGAAAAGATAGCGCTAGGCGGGGCGCGGGGTGGGGGCAGCGCGTGTATAAAAAGCCGATCGAACCCTAGTATAAATGATAGTCTCTGGGCGAAGGTTTTTTAATGGAGCATTTGAATGCAACCTCGAGTGTTCGTTAGTTCAGTCATTGATGGATTTACAGAGTATCGAGAAGCTGCCAGAAGAGGAATCATAAACGCGGGAGGAGAGCCTGTACTGGTAGAAGATTTTCCTAGTCTGGCATTATCTCCTCGAAATGTTTGTCTCGATGGAGTAGTTAGCTGTGATGTCTTTGTTGTTATCGTAGGTCCTCGGGGCGGTTCGGTTTCGCCTTCTGGGAGGTTAGTTGTAGAAGAAGAGTATGAGGAGGCACGTAGAAGAAAAATACATATTCTCGCTTTTATTCAAAATACAAAACAAGATGAGCGAGCGGAAAGTTTAGCCGGTAAACTATCTGATTATGTGGATGGTGGGTTTCGTCAGACTTTCGTTACA
>JAQUMG010000176.1 GCA_028718265.1 Candidatus Omnitrophota bacterium | reverse complement strand
TAAGCGCCGGCATAGGTTTCGGCGGCTCCTGTTTTCCCAAGGACCTTGACGCATTTATAAGCATATCGGGAAACCTGGGCTGCGAATTCGGCATATTGAAAGAAGTAAAAAAAGTGAATGAGCAGCAGAAGGCACTTTTTATCGAGAAGATAAGAAACGCATTAAGCACTTTACGCGGCAAGACCGTAGGGGTGCTGGGCCTGTCGTTCAAGCCGGACACCGATGATATGAGGTGTGCGCCTTCCGTAGATATAATAAACACATTGAAAAGCGAAGGTGCCAAAATAAAGGCTTTCGATCCTAAGGCGATGGATAATGCCGGAAAGATAATCAAAGACATAACTTTTTGCAAGGACGCTTACAGCGCCGCAAAGGACAGTGACTGCCTTGCCATCTTAACAGATTGGAACGAGTTCAAAGAAATGGATCTGAAAAAAGTAAAAAGTTTAATGAAAAGACATATCATAATCGACGGCAGGAATATATATGAGCCGGATATGGTCAGAAGGTTAGGTTTTAAGTATATAGGAACGGGGTGTTCACAATGATAGACGGCGTAAAAGTAAAAAAATTGAAGATAATCCCGGATATGCGGGGCCGGCTTATGGAGATATTAAGGTGCGACGAAGATATATTTCAGAAGTTCGGTCAGGTTTATATGACCACCGCATTTCCGAATGTGGTAAAGGCCTGGCATTATCATAAGATACAGACGGATAATTTTACCTGTATCAACGGGAAGATGAAGCTTGCGTTATATGATGCCAGGAAGAATTCAAAGACATACAAGGAAGTAAACGAATTCGTCATAAGTCTTGAAAACCCCTTATTGGTCCAGATTCCGCCGTTAGTTTATCATGGCTTTAAGTGCGTAAGCAGTGTTGAGGCCATGGTCATAAATACCGTTACAGAGCCGTATAACGCTAAAAATCCGGATGAGTACCGCATAGATCCGTATAAAAACGATATATCGTATGACTGGGGGGAATAAATGAAAGGAATAATACTGGCGGGCGGGCTTGGTACGCGGCTTAAGCCGCTGACAAAAATAACCAATAAACATCTGCTCCCGATTTATTCTAAGCCGATGATATATTACCCCATCGAGACTCTCGTGGATGCAGGGATAAAAGATATTCTTCTTGTAACCGGAGGCAATCACGCCGGCGAGTTTTTGCGGCTTTTAGGCAATGGCCACCATTTCGGATTAAAGCACATAAATTATACTTATCAGGAGGGTGAAGGCGGCATAGCGGATGCGTTAAAACTGGCAGAGCACTTTGCGGAGGGTCAGAAGACGGTGGTAATCCTGGGCGATAATATCGTAGAGAAATCCATAAAAAAATATATAGATAATTTTGCAAAACAGGAACGCGGAGCGAGGATACTGATCAAGGAAGCGGATGACCCGTGTCGGTTCGGTGTCGCCGAGATAAAGAATAAAAAAATAGTTTCCATTGAGGAAAAACCCAAAAAACCGAAATCGAAATATGTTGTTACCGGGATATATATGTACGATTCTTCGGTATTTGAAATAGCAAGAAACTTGAAACCGTCCAAAAGAGGCGAACTTGAAATAACAGACGTAAACAATGCCTATATCAGGCAGAGCGCTCTCGAATACGATATTTTAGACGGTTGGTGGACGGATTCCGGGACTTTCGATTCTCTTCTCAGGGCCAATAATCTGGTGGCAAGAAGAGAGGCGCGGGCAAGAAAGAAGGTGGGCCAGATATGAAAATTCTCGTAACGGGCGGCGCCGGGTTTATAGGCTCCAATTTTATACGCTTGATGCTGAAAAAACATCCGGCGTATACGATAACTAACCTTGATAAGTTTACGTACTGCGGCAACGTAGAGAATCTGCAGGATGCAAAGGATAATCCGCACTATCAATCTATAAAAGGTGATATATCCGATACGGAAACCGTAAAGAATGCCATGCACGGATGCGACGCCGTAATAAACTTTGCGGCGGAAAGCCATGTAGACAGATCAATCAAAGACCCTAACCGTTTTGTCAAAACAAATGTCCATGGCGCTATGACCCTTCTTAAATGTGCAAGAGAATTGAACATTGCAAGGTTCGTTCAAATAGGCACTGATGAAGTATACGGAAGCATCGAGAAGGGGAGTTTTACCGAAAAAAGCAATCTTAATCCGCGAAGTCCCTATTCAGCCAGCAAGGCAGGCGCTGATTTACTGGCGTTATCATTTTATGCTACGTATCAGTTACCGGTAGTAGTGACAAGAAGCTCAAATAATTTCGGGCCGTATCAATATCCGGAAAAGATAATCCCCCTCTTTATAACAAATGCCCTTAACGATAAGAAGCTCCCGGTTTACGGCGACGGAATGAATGTAAGAGACTGGCTTTTTGTTTTAGATAATTGCGAGGCCATTGACACTGTACTGCATAAAGGTACTATAGGCGAGGTCTATAATGTAAGCGGAGATGCGGAAATATCCAACATAGATTTGACGCATAAAATATTGGATTATTTGCACAAACCTCACGATTTAATAGAATTTGTAAAGGACCGCCCCGGCCACGATAAACGGTACTCACTGGATTCTTCTAAAGTTCAGGCCCTGGGATGGAAGCATAAGCATAATTTCGAAAGTGCCCTTAAAGAAACCGTAAATTGGTATAAGAATAACCGGAAATGGTGGGAGCCGCTTAAGAAGCGCTGCATCGCACACGAAGGCATAAAGGTAAAATAAACTGAATTATGAGCAAAAAAAGAGTCCTTATTACAGGCTCAAGCGGTATGCTTGGCGTAGATCTGGCCTTTCATCTGATTAAGACATACGATATCGTGTGCACGGATATTGTCGGGAAGAATAATCCTTATTGCGATATCAAAAACTTTGTCAAATGTGATATAACAGACAAGACCGCGACCGTTAACATGATAAAAAACGCCGGGCCGGACGCAATACTTCATACGGCTGCCTGGACAGACGTGGACGGCTGCGAACTTGAGCCGGAAAAGGCGGTTAAGATAAACGCCGAAGGTACGCATAACGTAGCGTTGGGTGCAAAAGAGACTAATGCGCCCATTTTTTACGTAAGCAGCGATTTTGTTTTTGACGGCGAGAAAAATACCCCGTACAAAGAAGACGATACCCCTAATCCTGTAAATGTTTACGGTACATCTAAATTTAGAGGCGAATCCTTTATACGAAAAGAGCTGGACAGGTATTTCATAATCAGGACGAGCTGGCTTTTCGGCAGATACGGCAGAAATTTTGTGGATATCATTCTTGATAAAGCAGAAAGAAAAGAGGAGTTGAGAGTGGTCATAGACCAGTTCGGCTCGCCTACTTACACGGTGGATTTATGTCATGCTCTTGAAAAATTGATGCATATGGGCTTAGAGCAGGGCAGCATCGGCGGCGTGTACCATTTTTCCAATAGAGGCAGCTGTTCATGGTACAAATACGCCGCCGAGATCGTGCGGCTCGCAAATAAATCCGAAACCAAGATAGTGCCGATAACCTCGGCTGAACTTGACAGGCCCGCAAAAAGGCCTAAGATGTCAATATTGAGTACCGATAAGTATACATTAGCTTCCGGCGACACCCCAAGGAAATGGGAATCAGCTTTAGAAGAATACTTATTCAGCGGCTTAAGAAAGCAGGAAAGGAATCATGTACAAAATTTTAAAAAATAAGATCAAAGATAAATCGGCAAAAATAGGTATCATAGGATTGGGTTACGTAGGATTGCCCCTTGCGGTCGCGTTTGCCGAAGAAGGTTTTGAAGTTTTCGGAATAGATACAGGCGCAAAAAGAGTAAATTCTATAAAACAGGGGAAATCCTACATTATAGATGTACCGTCCGAAAAAGTGGAAAGGCTCGTCTCGAGCGGATTGCTAAACGCTACCGATAATTACAGCGTCGTTAAAAAATTAGATGCTCTAATTATATGCGTTCCTACACCACTAGGCAAAACAAAAGAGCCGGATATCTCGTTTATAGTGTCGGCAGTGAAAGATATAATCAAACACAGAGCAAAGGGGCAGCTGTACGTACTGGAGAGCCCTACCTATCCGGGGACTACCGAGGAGATATTGCTGCCGAGATTTAAAGAAGGCTCTTACAGA
>JAQUMG010000175.1 GCA_028718265.1 Candidatus Omnitrophota bacterium | reverse complement strand
TGGATTCCCGACGCGGCCAATGATGCGCCGCTTCCTTTCATGGCATTCTTCCCGGCTGCGCTTGAAAAACTGCTCGGCATATATTTTCTGGCGAGGATTTCGCTCGACATGTTCAAACTGGAACCCAATTCATGGCCCAGTATCCTGCTCATGACAATCGGCGCGATTACTATTTTACTTGCCGTCATGATGGCGCTGATACAGAAAGAATATAAAAGGCTTCTTTCCTATCACGCGATAAGCCAGGTCGGATATATGATTTTAGGGGTAGGTACGTGTCTGCCCGCCGGTATTATCGGCGGCTTATTTCATATGATCAATAATGCTCTGTATAAAAGCTGTTTGTTTTTTACAGGCGGGTCAGTGGAGAAACAGGCCGGAACCACATATTTGGAAAAATTGGGCGGACTCGGAGTCAAGATGCCCGTAACATTTGCCTGTTTTCTGATCAGCGCGCTGTCGATCTCCGGAGTGCCGCCGTTTAACGGTTTCGTCTCCAAAGAAATGATATACGACGCAGCGCTGGAAAGGAATATAATATTTTACGTTGCCGCCGTTCTCGGCTCTTTTTTTACTGCGGCCTCATTCCTTAAACTGGGCCACGCTGCCTTCCTCGGGAAAATAAATAATGATAATAAAAATGTCAAAGAAGCCCCGTGGTCCATGCTGGTGCCCATGATCATCATAGCTTCCTTATGTATCTTTTTCGGAGTCAGAAGCTCGTTCCCCGTCAATAATTTCCTGGTCCCGATACTCGGCGCCGGCGGGGCGGAAGGCCGCGTGTTTTCAGGCGCACCGGTGAATTATACGCTTATCATGGTCACTATAATAATCCTGCTGGGTGCATTGTTGAACCATATGTACGGCGCCAGAATAATGGGAAGCGGCCTTAAAGCAGCAGATCATATACGGCACGCGCCGGTTTTAAACTATCTTTATGACAGAGCCGAAAAAAAGTATTTTGACCCGTACGAAATAGGCATGAGCGCTGTCAATAAGATATCGAAGGCCGTTTGGATTTTCGACAGAAAAATCGACTGGATATACGACAACGCGTCGGTGGACTTAAGTTACGCTTTTTCGCGGTGGATAAGGCAGGCGCACAGCGGTTATTACGTCATATATATAGGATGGTCGATTGCAGGGTCATTGGCAGTGATATTATTTGCAATGCTTTTTAAATAGAGGAGAGATATAAGTGGCAGCGCTGTTGATTTTTTTACCGTTGATTTTTTTGATTGTCTTGAACCTGCCGTTCCCGACCCTGAGGAGATTTGCGTTCCGGTTCGCTGTCATAGCTGCGCTGTATCAAATTCTTTGGGTCGTATTCTATTCTTCGGTATTCCGCCACATGCCTCAGGATTTGCTGATCAGCATGAATCTAAAAGTGGACAATCTTAGCCTGGTACTGCTGCTTACGATAGGAATCGTAATGCCGGTCGCGGCGCTTGTAGCAAGAAGCAGCATTAATGATCCTGTGCGCCGTTTTGATTTTTTCAATCTCTCGCTGATAGCGTTAATAGGGATGAACGGTACGGTAATAACATCCGACATTTTTTCGCTTTATGTTTTTATGGAAGTAACCGCGATATCCATGTTTATACTGATATCGCTTGAAAAAGGCAAACTTGCCCTCGAAGGCGCATTCAAATATCTTATCCTTTCCGCTATTGCAACGGTGTTGATATTGACGTCTATCGCGCTGATAATATTTGTTGCGGGCGATACTTCTTTCGCAAGCGTGCTAAGCGCCGTTGAAAATTCGGGCAGCAGCCCGTTTCTGAAACTGGCAGTCATCCTTTTCATATGCGGCCTTTTTATAAAATCCGGGGTTGTGCCGTTTCACGGCTGGCTGCCCGACGCGTATGCCGCCGCGCCTACCGCCGTATCGGTATTTTTGGCGGGCATAGTCACAAAAGTGACGGGTGTGTACGTATTAATAAGATTGGTTGTATCGGTCTTCGGCCTTGTACCTGCCACGCAGAATATTATCATGTTTATCGGCGCTATATCCATAATCATAGGGGCGTTTGCCGCTTTAGGCCAGAGTGATTTCAAAAGAATGCTGGCGTATTCAAGCATAAGCCAGGTCGGATATATGATACTTGCTCTGGGATGCGGCACGGGCCTCGCCTTAGCGGGCGCGATCTTCCATCTGTTTAACCACGCAATATTCAAATCACTGCTGTTTGTTAATGCGGCTGCTGTTGAAAAACAGCTGGGAACTGTTAATATGAATAAAATGGGAGGCCTGTCCGCAAGAATGCCGGTTACGGGAGCGACATCGGTTTTCGGCCTATTATCTACGGCGGGAATACCTCCTTTTTCGGGATTCTGGAGTAAAGTTATCATTATAATCGCGCTTTGGAATTCTGCGCGGTACGGTTACGCTGTTTTAGCTCTCCTGGCAAGCATCGTTACGCTGGCCTATTTTCTTTCGATGCAAAGAAGGGTATTTTTCGGCAAAATAAAAGATGGGCTTGAGAATATAAATGAAGTTGAATTCGGACTCCTTGCGCCGCAACTGATATTGGCTTTTATAACGATAGGGGTGGGAATACTTTTCCCGATTATCCTGAATTCGTTTATTCTGCCGGCAGCAAGTATTTTGAGGTAATGTCGTATGGCGATAGAAATGACTCTTTTGGTTATATTGCTTTTAATAGCCGTCTGGACGGTGATGACAACGCGATTATTAAGGTCGGTTGTCGGCCTCGCCGCCACAAGCGTGGTGCTTTCTATCATCATGTTTCGTCTTAACTCACCCATCGCCGCCGTTTTTGAATTGTCCGTATGCGCAGGGCTGATATTGGTCATCTTCATAACGACGGTAAGTTTCACGCAGAGGATAACAAAAGAGAGGCTTATAGAAAGAAGAAGAGAGAGGTTTATTAAATTCTGGTACCTTCCTTTCGTGCTGATAATAGCCGGAATATTTTTGAGCCACCTGAAGGTGGGGATAGATTTCAAGCTGCCGCCGCCGGGGGCAGGGCAGGATGTGCAAAATGTATTATGGAACCTCAGACACATGGATTTGCTAGGACAGGCCGTAGCGTTGTTAGCGGGTGCTTTCGGTGTTGTCGTATTGTTTAAGGAGGCAAAGAAATGAACGCGGAACTAACCCAATTATTCTGGCCTTTCGGCATATTTGTTATACTTTTGTTTATCGCCGGCATATATTGTATTATGGCAACGTTTAATCTGATGAGGGCTATAATAGGGCTTGAAATACTCATAAAGGCCGTCACACTTTTAATATGCGTCGTAGGATATATCACCGGGAATGTCGCACTTACCCAGGCGGTGGTGATAACATTGATAGTCATCGAGGTGGTGATCATGGTCGTAGCCGGGGGTATTATTTTGTCCGCATTTAAGTATAATAGGACTATAGACACAAGAAAACTCAGCAATCTAAAAGGATAAACATGAATTCGTACGGAGGGCTTTTAAATCCGCCGGTTACGTTTGTTATAATAATTTTCGTAACCGTGCTTCTTTCATATCTGTCTTCCAGGATCGCCTATAGGGGCCCGCAGACAAAAGAATCGAAAAAGGCATATGCCTGCGGCGAAGAGTTTTCGGACCATCTCATACAGCCGGATTACAGCCAGTTTTTTCCGTTCGCTTTCTTCTTTACGATACTGCACGTCATGGCCCTGGTTATCGCGACGGTCCCGGTGGAGAAGATAGAGACGTTTACCATAGCGGTTGTTTATGTATTAAGCGCGGCCATAGGTTTATTTATTTTGCTTAGGAGGCAGACTTAATGGGTATCGTGAAGAAAACAGTTGATTGGGCAAGGATGAAATCGCCGTGGGTGCTTCATTTTAATACGGGCGCCTGCAATGCCTGCGACATAGAAATAGTGGCTTCCCTGACGCCGAATTACGATATGGAGCGCTTCGGCATCCTCTTGAAAGGGACGCCGCGCCACGCGGATATACTTTTATGCTCGGGGCCCGTAACCAAACAGATAGAATGCAGACTGAAGAGGATTTATGAACAGATGCCTCATCCAAAATTCGTAGTGGCGGTAGGCACGTGCGCCTGCACGGGCGGCGTATTCAAAGGGTGCTATAACGTAAAAGCCGGCATAGATTCCGCCATACCG
>JAQUMG010000174.1 GCA_028718265.1 Candidatus Omnitrophota bacterium | reverse complement strand
GGCGGCGGTTCAAGTAATGCGGCAATTACTTTAAAAGGGCTGAATAAGTTGTGGAATTTAGGGCTGGGACAGAATACCCTGCATACGTTAGCTGAGAACCTGGGCGCAGATGTCCCTTTTTTTATTTTTAACTACCCGTTTGCATTAGGCGTAGGCAAGGGTGATGAAATAAGCCCCATAAATTCGAATTTAAGGATGTGGCATCTTATAATATCGCCCCCCAGAGGCGTGCTTACAAAGGATATATATAAGGAAATAAGTTTAAACTTGACAGAATCCAGACCCGATGTTAAAATAATTGTCCACGCCATAAAGAATAATGATTTAGAAGGCATAAAAAACGGGCTACACAACGCTCTGGAACCAATTGTAAATAAAAAAGTTACGGACATTTCAAAGGTAAAGAATTTCGTCACAAAAATGGGATTCGATGCCGTAAAGGTCACGGGCAGCGGTCCCACAATTTTTGTTTTAACCAATGATCGAAAGGAGGCAGAAAGTTTAGAGAAAAAGGTAAGAGAATATTCAGCGGAAGAAGGTAATAATAATTGGGGTGTTTTTGTAGCAAAAACTGCGAGTAGGCAAGGTTAGACAAAACGGGCCACAACTATGCAGTTGAACCAAAAGACATTAGACGGTGGTAAAGACAATCTGGGGACACCCTCCGTCGAACGATACAAGTAACTTTTAAGGAGAGTGTCCCCGCCAAGTAATTACATAAGGAGCATAAGATGGAAATAACAGAGGTAAGGATTTTCCTAAGAGAAAGTGAAGACCGTAAGCTGAAAGCTTACGCAACGATAACGATAGATAACGCGTTCGTAGTCAGGAACGTGAAGGTTATAGAAGGCACCAAGGGACTTTTTGTTGCCATGCCTTCCAGAAAGCTGCGAGATGCGTGCCCGAAATGTAATTATAAAAACGCGGTAAGAAGCAAATTCTGCAACCAGTGCGGATCTGCGCTACCGCAGGGCGAGAGAAGGATCGAAAATAATCATGGCGGCGATGATACTACGAGACAATCCGGGCACAGAGATATAGCTCATCCGATTACGCCCGAATGCAGAGAATATATCCAGACCAAAGTGCTGGATGCGTATAACAGTGAATTAAAAAATCCGACAAAACCTTCGGAAAGATACGAAGCGCCGAAACCTAAAAAGGATGTCGTAAAAACCAGCACTAAGCCGGAATTTCATAAGATGCACGATAACCATTTGGAAGACGAGTTTGAAGGAGATTTAGAACTATAGTCCGGTATTGGGATGTCGTCCAATGGTAGGACACGAGAATTTGGGTCTCGGTATTCTGGTTCGAGTCCAGACGTCCCAACCAAATCTCGTGAAACGAGATTTGACCCTGAAGCGCCGTCAAACAATGCGACGAAAAGGAGCATTGCAGGCGCTGAGGGACCTTATCAGTTATGAAGTAAAATTTGTTCCTCTTCCAAAAAAGGTATTATATGGAAAAATGTTCATTTTGCGGTAAGACAGAAAAGGAAGTCCAGAGGTTCTTAAGAGGCCAGTCCGGCCTGATATGCGAGACTTGCGTCCGCCTTTGCCACAGGATCCTCATGAAAGACGAAAGGATGCCCGGTAAGAAGAAGGCGGAGAGAGTCATTCCTATAAAGGAACTTCCTAAGCCTAAAGACATAAAAGAAAAATTAGACGCCTTTATTATCGGACAGGAACGCGCCAAAAAACAGCTTTCGGTGAGTGTCTATAACCATTACAAGAGGATATTGGCTAATCAAAAGAGCGGTGACGTAGAATTTGAAAAATCGAACGTCCTTTTGATAGGGCCCACGGGATCGGGTAAAACCCTTTTAGCGAGGACGCTCGCAAAAATACTCGACGTTCCTTTTGCAATAAGCGATGCCACCTCACTTACCCAGGCCGGATATGTCGGTGAGGATGTCGAGAATGTAATTTTACGCCTGCTTCAGGCGGCGGATTTCGACACATCCAAAGCAGAGCTCGGCATAATTTATATAGACGAGATAGATAAGATCGGTAAAACTCATGAAAACGTCTCGATAACGCGCGATGTCGGCGGAGAGGGTGTCCAGCAGGCGCTTCTAAAGATACTGGAGGGCACAACTGCCAATGTGCCGCCCGCAGGCGGCAGGAAGCATCCTCATCAGGAATATATACAGGTAGATACTACGAATATACTTTTTATATGCGGGGGAACATTCAGCAATATAGAGAAGATTATCGAGAAAAGGGTTACTAATAAAGCGATTGGTTTCGGAGCCAGGACTCTAAACCGCACTCCGGATGAGATAGACACCATATTGTCTAAAATTGAACCGGCCGATCTGCTTAAGTTCGGCATGATACCGGAGTTCGTGGGCCGCTTTCCGATAATAAGTACACTCCACCCGCTGACAAAAAAAGATATGATAGACATACTTCTGAAGCCTAAAAACGCCATACTCGAACAGTATAAAAAATTATTTGAGATGGAAAACGTAAAATTGAATTTTGAGAAAGATGCTCTGGACGAAATCGCGGTAGAAGCCATACGCAAAGGCATGGGAGCCCGGTCATTACGTTCTATCGTCGAGGAAGTAATGTTGGATACTATGTACGAATTGCCTTCTTACGACGATGTGACCGAATGCATTATCAAAAAAGAGACTGTTCAGGGCAGGACAAGGCCGGTTTTGGTCAGAACCGTCCAGAAAAAGATCGCATAATGAAAGATACAGCCTGTATAATACTTGCCGCCGGCCGTGGTACACGGATGAAGTCATCATTACCCAAAGTTCTGCACAGGATTTCAGGCAAGACGATGATCGAACATATGTGCGCCCTCATAAAACCATTCTCGTTCAAGCCCGTTATTGTGGTGACCGGCTATAAGGGGGCGGATGTCGCGAAATTTTGCAAAGATACAAAGACGGTTATGCAGAAGAACTTATTGGGTTCTGCCGATGCCATAATGAGCGCCAGCAGCGCGTTAAGCGGATTTAAGGGCGACATCGTAATATTGTACGGAGATACCCCGCTTATAGAGCAGGCTACTTTGGACGAGCTTGTCAGGACGCATAAAAAGACGAACGCTTTTTGCACGTTTCTCACGACCAGGATGAAAGACCCTACCGGTTACGGTCGGGTCTTACGCGATGATGCCGATAATATAGTGCGGATAGTGGAGGAAAAAGAAGCATCACTTTATGATAAGGCCACAGAGGAAGTAAATGTCGGCACCTATTGTTTTAAATCCCAGCATCTTTTTGACGCACTTCGCGAGATAAAAAATGATAATAAAAAGGGCGAATATTATCTCACTGATATCATATCTATTTTCAGAAGGCGTAATTTAAAAATTGAATCTGTAAACGCGGCGAGCGAAGAGGCCTTTGGCATAAATTCCAAAGAAGAACTCGCAAAAGCCGAAAAAATATTACGCGACAGGGTGCTTAAAAAATTCTTAGAGCAAGGGGTGACCATAGTAGACCCGGTTAATACCTATATCGACACAAGTTGCCGGATAGGCCAGGACACGGTAATAAAACCGTACACGATAATCGAAGAAAATGTCATAATAGGATCTAATTGTGTCGTAGGGCCCTTCGCCAGGTTAAGACGGGATACGGTCCTTTCAAACGGGGTCGAAATAGGAAACTTTGTGGAATTAACCAGGTGCAATATAGGCGCAGGCGCGAAGATAAAGCATCATACATACATAGGTGACACGGTGATAGGCAAAGACGTCAATGTGGGTGCGGGAACCATAACTGCGAATTACGACGGGAAAAATAAGAATAAGACGATAATAAAAGACGGCGCGTTTATAGGCAGCGGTACCATATTTGTAGCGCCTGTGGTGGTCGGAAAAAAAGCTATTACCGGCGCAGGCAGCGTGCTTACAAAAAATACCTCTGTGCCGGATAAGGCGGTTGTTGTGGGAGTACCGGCGCGTCCTATTAAAAGGCAAAAATAACTTTCTAGTACTAACACATGGAGATTTTTATATGAAAAGAGATCAGATGCTTATATTTACGGGGAATTCCAACAGAGAGTTAGCGGGTGAGATATGCGCCAACCTCAGTATGCCGCTCGGCGATGCTGTAGTGGGAAAATTTTCCGAAGGCGAGATAAAGGTCAAAATAAACGAGGATGTTCGCGGCAAGGATGTATTTATAATCCAATCTGTATGTCCGCCTGTT
>JAQUMG010000173.1 GCA_028718265.1 Candidatus Omnitrophota bacterium | reverse complement strand
GACGGAAAATTTAATCGACACCTGCGGTACCGGCGGCGCCGGGATAAACGATGTCAATGTTTCTACCATATCCGCGATAGTACTGGCCGGCTGCGGCTTAAAGGTGGCAAAACACGGCAATCGTTCCTTTACGGGCAAATGCGGAAGCGCCGATCTTCTGGAAAAACTCGGTGTTAATATAAATAAAACAGCCGGCGAGATAGAGGGATTGATTGAAGAAGCCGGCATCGGTTTTATCTTTGCGCCCAATTTTCATCCTGCGATGAAGAATGTTATGGAAGTAAGGCGGGAACTGAAGGCAAGGACCATCTTCAACATTCTGGGCCCGTTGTCCAATCCCGCAGGAGTCAAGATGCAGGTAATAGGCGTGTATAAGCCGGAACTTACAGAGGTTATGGCAGAAGCCTTAAATAAATTAGGTTCGCATAAAGTATATGTCGTGCACGGCATGGCAGGCCTTGACGAGATATCCATAAAAGGCGAGACCAAAGTATCGGAACTTAAAGACGGAAAAATAACAACATACTATGTTCGGCCCGAAGATTTCGGCATGGAAGAAGGCTCCCTGGATGAAATAGCGGGCGGCTCGCCGGAATATAACGCTGCAGTTGCTTTGGATATTCTGAGCGGCCGGAAAAACGCCTCGCGCAATATGGTCCTCATGAATGCCGCAGCGGCCCTGAAAATGACCGGTAAGGCCAAAGATTTTCCGGGCGGCGTAAAGTCGGCGGCCGAATGTATAGATTCAGGCCGTGCGCTTCAAAAACTTAACACGTTAAAAGATTTGAGCAATAGATGATTCTGAGCAATATTGTAGAAGAGAAGAAAAAAGAGATAGAGACAGCCAAAAAGAAAATCCCGCAAAAAGACCTCATGGGCGAACTTAGCGGCAGGCAGGTCCATTCAAAGCCGCATTTCTTCAAACATTCACTGGCGAAGCGCAACCACATACATCTCATAGCGGAAGTAAAAAAAGCATCCCCCTCAGCCGGAGTTATAAGAGAAGACTTCGATCCTTTAAAGATCGCCCTTGCATATGAAACGGGCGGTGCTTCCGCGATTTCAGTATTGACCGACGAGAAATTTTTCCAGGGCTCTCTGTCCCATCTTGAGAAAATTAAAAAGAGCGTACGCCTGCCCGTCCTGCGTAAGGATTTCATAATAGACGAATATCAGATATACGAATCGATCGCACATGGCGCGGATGCGGCATTACTGATAGCCGACCTTTTGACGGCCGGAGAATTGAAGAATTTCCTTGCCATCGGCAGGGAGAATAAGTTTGATTTTCTTGTAGAGGTTCATTCGGAGGAGGATGTTCAGAAGGCGCTTGATTCGGGATGCGATATCATAGGGATAAATAACAGGGATCTGCATACTTTTAAGGTCGATGTTTACACTACGGCCCGGCTCATCAAATTGATACCTCACGAAAAGATCATAATTTCGGAAAGCGGGATAAGGACAAGGGAAAATGTTTCGTATCTGAGATCCCTGGGCGTGGACGCGGTGCTTATAGGCGAAGCTTTTATGCGGAGTGACGATATCGGCGCTAAGGTTAGAGAGCTGATCGGCTGACGATGGCTATGCTAATTAAGATTTGCGGCATAACAAATCCGGAAGATGCACGAAACGCCGTTTCGTTCGGCGCCGATGCGCTGGGTTTTGTATTTGCCGAAAGCCCACGCAAAATTGAACCAAAACTGGCTAAAAAGATAATAGCGGATATTAAAAATGATGCCATATGTGTAGGCGTATTTGTCAACGAACCTCTGAGCAGGGTAGAAGAGACCGTAAACTATTGCGGCCTTAGCGCTGTTCAATTGCACGGCGATGAAACCCCTGATTATTGCTCTAATATAAAGGTAGATAAAGTAATAAAGGCGTTCCGCATAAAAGACGAAACGAGCCTGAAACGTATTAAGGAATACGGAACTGTTTTCGCGTATCTTCTGGATGCGTTTTCTGAGAACATATATGGCGGCACAGGGAAGACTTTTGATTGGAATATTGCCGTTAATGCCAAGGTATCAGGAAAGCCGGTAATACTTTCCGGCGGCCTTAATTTGAGTAATATAAGGGAGGCCATAAAAGCTGTAAGGCCTTATGGCGTAGATATATCCAGCTCAATAGAATCCGTTCCCGGTAAAAAGGATACAGGGCTCATGAAACGCATTATTAAAGAAATAAAAGCCCTTGACTAATAAACTAATATATGCTATATTGTTTTTCCATTAACCAAGCGAGGTAAAAGATGCCCAAGTTTTATACCAACAAAAAGCCAGCAGTGTTTTTTATATCCATCCTTTTTACACTACTTTGCATTACTTTTTTATGTGCCGGTTGCTGCCCAAAACAGGCTAAACCTACTCTCAAAATAGCCATATGGGGCGGTACGGACGAAATAAACATGATAACTAAGCTGGTGGGCGAATGGCAGAAAGACCATCCGGAAGTTACCGCCAAAATAGAACACACACCGGCCGGCTCATATACAAATAAACTTTTAATCAGAATCGCGGGCGGTACCGCACCCGACGTCATGTTTGCGGAGGCGAATATATTCATAAACTTCTTCGACATGGATGCCTTTATGGATCTGTCGCCTTTCATAGAAAAAGACACAAGTTTCAGGATACGCGATTTTTTCCCGGAAGGCCTGGAAAGATTTACGCGTAACGGAAAGATATACTGCATTCCGCGGGATGTCGCGCCGTTCGCATGCGTATACTACAATAAAAAACTATTTAATGAAGCCGGTGTTCCTTACCCGACGGACAACTGGACCTGGGACGATTTTCTTGATAAGGCCAAAAAACTTACTAAAGTTTCCGCCGACGGCAAGGTCAAGCAGTACGGGTTTTACGGCTGGACGTGGCAAAATTTTGTCTATTCGAACGGCGGCAGTATCGTAGATAATGTCGAAGATCCCACGAAGTTCACGATGGACAGCAATGAAGCTGTAGGCGGGCTTCAATTTTACGCTGATCTGATAAATAAATATAAAGTTTCACCCAGTCCGGTCACGCTTGGCGACCTTGGCATGGGGGCGCAGCAACTATTTATGTCCGGCAAATTAGCCATGTATCAGTCCGGCTACTGGGAAAGCAACATTTTCCGGGAGATAAAAGATTTTGACTGGGACGTTGCTATGTTCCCGAAAGGGCCGACCGGCATAAGGCGTTTTGGCACAGGCGGTTCCGGCTACTGCATTTTAAAATCTACCCGGTATCCGGAGCTTTCGTGGGAGATAGTGAAACTTCTGACCGGAGAAAAAGCGCAGATAACCCTGGCGGATATAGGGCTTACCCAGCCGTCGCTCAAACCCATAGCAGAAGGGGTACATTTCGCCAAAAGTCCGGCGCTGCCCAGGAATAAGGCGATGCTGAATGAAGCCATAAAATATGTAGTATACGAACCGTTTCATCCGAAATGGCGCGAGATAAATGAGCTGTACTTAGCGCCGGAACTCGACCTGGTTTTCAACGGAACGGAGACGGTGAAACAGGCTGTGTCGAAAATAGCTCCCGAAGCGAATAAATTATTGCGGGAAAAAAGCAATTAGCTTACAGCTAAAATATGGAGGCAGCAAGCATAACATGAAGTACGGTAATTTTTCAAAAGACGGACTCGAATTTATTGTAACTAATCCCAATACTCCCCGGCCGTGGGTAAACTACCTGACAAACGAAAACTACTGCTCTATAATATCGCACTGCGCAGGAGGATATAGTTTCTACAAAGATTGCCGGACCGACAGGATAACGCGCTGGAACCCGGAGAACTATCACAAAGACAGGCCGGGAAAGTACATTTACATAAAGGACAACAAGACAAATAAATATTGGGGTGCCACTTATCAGCCTGTCATGGAAAAACCATCCAAATTTGAAACGCGGCACGGATTGGGTTACACTACTATAAAAACAAAATATCACGGGATAGAATCGGAAATAACATATTTTGTTCCGCTTGAAGACACGTGCGAAATATGGCTGGTGAAAATAACCAATACCGACTCGAAGGCGAGAGACCTTACGCTCGTACCTTATATTGAGTGGCTCATCGGCGATTACCATATGGAACTGAGATATCGCAATATTATGAATCTTTACGACAGATTCTGGTTTGACGAAGAGACCGAAGTGATATTCGGCAAAAAAACGGCAATATGGGAAGCGCTTAACATACAGCCGTTCCGCTCGCTGGCGTTTTTTGCT
>JAQUMG010000172.1 GCA_028718265.1 Candidatus Omnitrophota bacterium | reverse complement strand
AAAAGAAGCCCAGTATGCAACTGGAACAGTTTACTTGCATTTTAAAGACAAAGATGCCCTTTATTTTGCCCTGCTCGAAGAGAAGATCAAAAGTTTGCTATTTACAGTTAAGGAGAAGATAGGGCAGCTGCAAGATGCAAGAAAGAAGCTGGAGATTTATGTGCAGGAAGGTTTAGTTTTTTTTGAAAATAACCAGGATTTCTTTCGCATATTTATTTCTGAGGGCAACGAAGTAGTCTCGGAAAGAAGAATCTTAAAATCTCCCATTGGGCTGCAAAATCAAGAATATACGACGAGCCTACTGAAAGAGGCGCAAGAGCAGGGAGTAATCAGCAGGGATTTTGACGCGGGACAGATCGCGGAGGTGCTTATTTCTATTATAAAAACGATTATTCAGAAATGGATAGAAGAGAAAAAGGAGAAGAACGACAATTTAATTGATTTGTCTCGCGTAATTCTTAGATTGTTCCTAAACGGTACTGCAAATAAGCAGTTCCCACCATAATACCACCTCCCGTTAGTTTACTAAAATATTAATAAAATTGCCTTGACAAAGACTATCGTGAATGTTATATTCTAATTGTGAACAGATGTTCATAGAATGATGCATTGTTCACAAACCATCATTGAGGAATAGAATGAAAAGAATAATATTTCTTATAACTTTCAGTGTAGTTGCGCTATTTACCTATAATATAGCTATAGCAGATAGCCCAGCGGAGGATTCTATTTTGCAAATAGGTCTTGACGAGACTATCAAGCGGGCTCTGGATACCAGCGAGGAATTAAAGATTAAGGATAGCGAGGTCAGGAAAAGCAAAGGGATTTACGGGGAAGTCCGGTCCGAGGCATTGCCGCATATTAGCGGTCAATCGACTTGGACTAACAATATGGATTATCCTGATAAAGCTGCCGGCAAGTATTACGATCATTCGTTAGATAGTGGTTTAAACGCTTCGCAGCTTGTTTGGTCGTTTGGCAAAGTGATGTACGCAATAGATTCGGCTAAGAATGCCGTCGAAGCGACTCGTTGGAACAGTGAAGCGAGCAGGCAAGACGTTATTTTTGCCGCAAAATTAAGTTACTATAGCTGTCTGCTTGCTAGAAATACCTTATCTATAGCCGAGAAATCGTATGCGGATGTTCTTGAGAATAAAAAATTGCTTGGTCAGCGTTCTTACGGAGGCCGTAGCTCGAAATATGAGATCGTTAAAATAAATGCCGATGTCTCGGCTAGGATTCCGGCAGTCAATGAAGCCCGCACTCAATTCGATGCCGCCATCGAGACTTTAAGAAGGGTTATCGATGTTGATTTTGACCGGAAAATTGAGCTTGAGGGGAATTTTCAAGAACAGTACGCGGATTTTAATTATGAGACGTTAGTGAATGCCATGTACGCATATGAGCCTTCTTTACAGGGGCTTGCTAAATCAATCGACTCTGCCGAGGCGAATGTGAAAAGCAAGTACGCAAACTTTTTACCTACGATTTCTGCGTTTGCCTCTATGAATTATCGCGGTGATTCCAATGAAAATAGTGTTTTGAAAAGGGATGAGCTTGATAGTTACTCTGCCGCCGGTCTTAAGGTGAGTATTCCGATTTGGGAGGGAGGAGCAAAGGAGGCTCAACTGAGTCAAGCCAAAGCAGATAAAGAAATCGCTGTTTTCAGAAAAAGACAAGTAGAAAGAAATTTTTTGCTGGAGCTCAAGAAAGCTTATTTAGAATATGCACAGTATAAGGACAATCTTAAAGCAAATATCGAAGCAGTGAGCCTCGCCGAAGAGGCCTTCATGCAAACACAAGAGATGTTTTCTTCCGGGCAGGTCAGTGTCACCGATCTCAACATTGCGGAGCTTTCTTTGACTAACCAAAGGCTCAATAAGGAAGCCACGCTTTATAATATAAATATAACGTTGGCAAAAATCGAGAAATTAGTAACCGAAAAATACGAGCATGAAAAATCTTAAGCGAGAAACAGTATACTTAATAATCATTATCGTTAGTTTAGCTTCCGTCGCAATGCGTATCCATGCAGTCAAAGCGGCCCGCGGAAAGGCAATCATCAGTTTCTATGAGGAATGGAAGAAGGGCGGGAAGCCGGTTGATGTACGGGTGATCGAGGCTGCGGATATTCCTGTGTACGCTCAGTTTACAGTTAGGATTGTCGAAGGAAGCCTTGCCCGTGGTTTCGTAACCGGAGAAGTAAAGAATGCGCTTCAGAAAGGGCAGGAAATATACGATTCGGTCGATAGATCTGTGGTTTGTGCCCGATTAAAAAGCATAGGCGCGGAATTGGATATGAACGCCGGTATGTTTCCGGTAGAGGTAGAGTTCGATAAATCTCGGGATCCGGGATCTGCATTTGTGGTTTCCGCTCATACCGCGACGCTACATAACGTATTAGCCGTTCCTAATGAAGTGCTGGATATCTCCGGAGACGAATATTTCATTTGGAAGGATGAGGATGGTTTTGCCAAGAAAGGCAAAGTGGTTATCCGGTTGCGCAACGGCTACGGCGCGATAATCTCCGAAGGGCTGCAAGCCGGGGATAAAGTAATTTTTAGCGGACAGAGCATGCTTGAGGAAAATGACCGGCTGCTGGTGGTATCCGCCGGAAAAACAGATAAAGAGGAATAGGCTCAATGATAGAGTATTTTGTTAAACATAAAGTCACGACGGTCATGTTCGTGTTGGTATTTGTGGTCTTGGGGCTGTTCAGTTATTCCAACCTGATGATCGAGAAAACTCCGAAAGTTGATTTTCCGATTGTTACGGTTTCAGTGACTTATCCGGGGGCGACTCCTCTGGAGGTGGAGACACTGGTGGTCAAGAAGATTGAGGACGCGATTTCCGAGATTTCCGAGATCAAGAAGATTAAAAGCCAGTCCTATGATAGCTTTGGATACATCTTCGTGGAATTTCTGCTTTCCGCTGATGTCAACGTCAAGTCCATAGAGGTTAAGGATAAGGTAGAGGCTATCCTTAACGACCTGCCTGATGCTGTAGAAAAACCGGTAATTGAGAAATATGATCCTTTGATTGAGCCGGTACTGGATATGGTTTTGACCAGCGACTCCGGAGACCTGCGGGAAGTTTACGAATACGCAGATAAGACTTTAAAGACAAAATTTTCTGCTATCCGGGGCGTGGCTAAAGTGGATGTGTACGGCGGTAAAAAGCGCCAGATTAATGTCCGATTGGATCCTATGCTTATGAAACAACGTTATATCAGCATCAACGAAGTGATCGCAGCTCTTATGGCCCGTAATAAGAATGTGCCTGCGGGAGATATAGAAAAGGGATACGATGCTCTTAGTGTGCGTTTTACCGGAGAATTCACAAGCGTAAAAGAGATTGCCGATACTCTCCTGGTTTCATCCGACGGCGGGGAGTTCCACCTGAAGGATATTGCGGTAGTAGAGGATAGTTATAAGAAGATATCTACTATCGCTCGCTATAACGGCAAACCTGTGGTCGGTCTTTCTATCAATAAGTCCTCCGACGGTAACGCGGTGTTCATCTCTCAACAGATGCGCAAGAGGCTGGTGGAGTTTCAGAAAGGTCTGCCTCAAGGAACGCATCTGGAAATCGCCACAGACACCACGACTTTTATCGTCAATGAAACCCTGGATGCCGAACGGAACATATTTATAGGCATCATTTTGACTGTAATTTTGTTGCTGCTGTTTTTGGGTCGTTGGGATATGTCTTTTATTTCTGCAATCATTATTCCTACCTCGATTATCTCTACGTTATTTCCAGTATGGATGTCGGGTTTTTCCATTAACATGATGACTCTCCTTGCCATTGCTACGGTAATCGGGACGCTTATTTCAAACGCTTTAGTGATCCTGGAGAATGTAATGGTGCATTTGAGCCGCCACGATAAACCGGAAAAGGCAGCTATTGACGGGACTAAGGAAGTTATTATCCCGGTCATCGCCTCTGCCGGTACCAATTTGGTTGTGTTTATGCCGATTGCTATGATGGGGGGGATGGTTGGGTTGATGATGAGGTCATTCGGCCTGACAGTGGTTTATGCTACCTGTTTTTCATTATTGGCGTCATTCTCGTTGACTCCAATGTTGTGCGCGGCAATGCTTAAACCTAAAGAAGATAGGAAGCCTTCTCTGATCGGGTTGATGCAGATAATCAGCTCTAGGGTAAAAATGATCCCGTCCTCTATAGATAGGTTCCTGGAATTTCTTAAAAAGCAGTACAAGCATATATT
>JAQUMG010000171.1 GCA_028718265.1 Candidatus Omnitrophota bacterium | reverse complement strand
ACCATAAGCCCCGTATTGCTTTTGCCTCCCCCTATGATATACTTGTTGCAAATGTCCGCAGATCTGCCTGAAATAATAAGTCCTGAAGAATTGGAGAGGCTTAACTCCCAAGCAGCCTACATGCAAATGAAGGACGGGAGAAAGTTGTCCTATTATCAGTATGGGGCCAGGGATGGTATCCCGACTTTCTTCTGTCACGGAACCGGCTCGCATATCCACGTTATGTTGTTTCACAAGGCCGCCGAGAAATTGGGTTACAGGATCATCGTTCCTGACCGCCCTGGGATCGGGTTGTCGGGATTTCAGAGACACAGAAAGGTCCTTGACGGCGCAAGCGATATAGCGGCGCTTGCCGACCATCTTGGTATCGATAAATTCGGGATTATCGGTATTTCGGGCGGAGGCCCCACGCTTCTTGCCTCGGCTTACTCGTTGGCTTCGCGCCTCACATTCGTAGTCGATCTGGCCTGCGCTGTGCCGCTTTACACGGATCCGGCCGCCCTTAAACAGCTCGGATTTATCGACAGGTTATTTGCAAGGTTAGGCGCGTGGCTGCCCCTTTGTATTTTTCAGATTCCGTTTGCCTTACTTGGGTTTCAGCAGAAGACTCTCAAGAGTCCGCAGACATTTGCCAAGATGATGCAATCGAGCATGTGCAAGGCAGATCTGGAATTATTTCAGAACAAAGATCTGCAGTATCTCTTCATGCGGGATTTTCAGGAATTATTCAGGCAGGGCTCTAAAGGTCCATCCCTTGACGCGCAGTTGGTCTATCATCCGTGGGGATTTGACTTGCGCGGAATAAAATGTCATGTGGAGATACGCCAGGGGTCGGAAGACCGCTGGATCCCGCCGTCATTCAGCCGGTACCTGGCAGGCGTATTGCCGGACGCAAAATTACACATGATCGAGGAGCAGGGACATTTTTATCACATGGTCTACGCAGAAGAGGCCCTGAAGATGATAAATGATAAGTTTTTATGATATTCCTGACCCTATAAATTCCTCCCTGAAAGTTCTATTATCATCAACCAGGGGAAGCCACTAAAACTTAACCCTCTGTAACTAAATTAGTTGCGGAGGGTTTTGTTTTGGAGTAAAATAATTTTTGGAGGTGCATTATGAAAACAGGAAAGATACTTATTGCTGCACTGGTAGTTTCACTATTCAATGCTATTTTTTCAGGAGTTACGTGTGGGTGGTTATTTAATTGGGTGTATAAACTTGAGCCGGTAAATGTGTGGAAGCCGATGGATGCCCCACCCGGTTTAACATTTTACATAGGAATTTTCTTGCTCAATATAGTTCTCGTACTTGTTTATGCGCTACTCCGTAAGGTTATTCCCGGGAGAAATAAATTAACCAAAGGCTTCATTTTCGGATTATGCGTTTGGGCCATTGGTATGCTGCCCGGGATGTTTTCAATCTATTCTTTTATGACAGTGGCAACCGGAGTTGTAGTTTACTGGACTCTTTTAGGTTTGGTTGAAATGCCGATTAAAGGTATAATAATTGCTGCTATATACGGCGAATAAAGGATTATCGAGCAGTCTCTCTGCTTCTTTCATTATTAGCCAGTTGCGAAATTCGTTCATGAAGGTGAGCCACTAAAACATAACCCTCTGTGATAAAAGATGTTGCGGAGGGTTTTGTTTTGGATTAGAATAAAGCTGCATAAATGGTTGGTTTTATCTATTCTTCCGAGGCAAAAACAAAAATATGAACGAAAAAATGAAAGTCGGTATTTTTTGCAGCTGGTTTTGGAAGTACGGGATAGGCGGTACGGAGATGACCAGTATTGCTTTAGCCGAAATCCTTTCTCATGAACATAGCGTAGAGATTGTTCACAATAATCCCGCCCTAAGTATAGACGACGTCATTAAATTAAGCGGAAGGAAGCTGGAAAACATTGATTTGCGTTACGTCGAATGCAGACGAACATTGCCTAAATACCGCAATCGATGGAAATTATATAAAGAAGACCACGCGCTCAACAAGCGGATCAGCGGGCGATATGACCTTTTTATCAATTTTGTTCACGACATTCCTCCGGTGTGTCATGCCCACACAGGTGTATTATATGTGAATTTTCCTTTCAGTGATTTGAGCAAATCATGGAGGACGAACAAGAGACAAGCATATCCGCATTTATTTTATGATTTATTACGGAGTATGTTTTACCATTGGTTATTGAAGAGGAGGCTTAACAGTTATCAAATTAAATTATCGATATCCGAATTCAGCCGCAAATGGACATATGAAAGGTGGAAAATTAGCTCACGCATTCTTTATGTCCCCGTAGATATTTCTTTTAACGCCGCTGCCAGTAAAGAAAATACTATTATCAGTGTCGGGCGCTTCGATTCTATGAAAAAACAGGCTGAGATATTAGGTATCTTCCGAGAAATGACGAGTTCCTATCATCATGGATGGAAAATGTATTGCGCAGGCGGCTTGTTCGAAAAAGATGTCTACAATGAAATAATGCGCCGCTTTGGGGCAGAGGATAACATCCGCATAATTGTAAATTCTCCCCAATATGAGCTAAAGAGTCTCCTGAAAAGTTCAAAAATATTCTGGCATGCTGCCGGATATGGAGAGGATGAAAAGACCCATCCCGAGAGATCGGAGCATTTCGGTAGAACTACCGTTGAAGCGATGGCGGCAGGTTGTGTGCCGATAGTCATAAATAAAGGCGGCCAGCCGGAGATCGTTCAACACGGCTTGAATGGATTTCTTTGGAATACAGAAGATGAGTTAAAGAGATATACGATGATGCTTATTCAGGATGAGCGATTACGGATGAAGATGGCCGAAGCCGCACGTGTCCGTGCCCAATTTTTCAGTACAGAAATGTTCAAAAATCGATTTAGGCGCATAATACGACACTATGGCGATAACAGACAAGCTTAATGGCGGATCATCCCCCTCCAGTGCTTATTTTTTAAAAATATGCGGATCTCAAAAATCACCAGAAATATTACTAATTTAAGCCATTCACTAAATCGATGTACTGGATTTACATGTTCAGCCAAAAGTTGCTTGAATTCTCCGGCATTCATCGTAAGCGCTGTTTTTGTCTTGGCGTAATAAGTTCCGCGATAGTAGTGGACCATACAAGTTTCGGGATAAAATCTCTTCTTTAATAACATTTTGATAGATGCTCTCTTTATTTCGAACGGAATACCTGGCGTGTGAATAGCCACTAGAGGGGAGACAATTTTATTATTCAAAATGGTTAATTTGCGGCAACGGACCAGTTTTTTTATTGGCAATTTACCGAGGGCTTCGGTAATAGCTATCGGACCCGCCACATAAGTGCAATTGCGTTGCCGGTTGCTGTCAAAATCCTTATCTATGATATGTTGAATTATTTTATGCAAAATATCGCTTCTCGGGATCGCTGCCGCAAATTCAAAATGGAATACAGGATGTACACCCCAAAGCAATTTAGATTGAACCGGGTGCTGATACGAAAGGACTAACTCGCTATCGTTGACATATTTTTTGAAGAGATAATCAAGGCTTTTCAGGCATTCCATATCCAGATCAGCATAGACCCCGCCTAATTCGTAAATAACCAACAACCGGAATAGATCGGCTCTGTATATATTGGCCGGATAGTATATATAAGTCGGATAAATCGCAGGAAAGTGTTCTTTAACGAACGAATCCATTGTTGAATCCGTCCATAGGATATGTTTCCATCCCGGATTAAGTTTTTTCCATGATTCAACGCAACTTATAAGCTCTGCGGGAATTTCGGATGTTTTCCAGGTTTGATGGATATAATGTGGGATTTTCATCAGTGCTATCTGAAATTATGGTTAACTGCCGAAGTATTATATTCTTCTTTCCGGTTTTCTACAAGGACTTTATATGATATGATATTCCATCAAAAGGAGAAAAGAAGGGGTTCAGGATTGAAGACATTTCGCGGTATGGCCTCATACATAAAAAGACATTTATTGAACGGCATAGAGCTGTTTAGCCCCGCTTTCGATGTGGATATAGTCTACTGCTATGCGGATAATAAAGACCCGGAGCGGCTAAGGCAAAGGCAGTCTCTGGCCTCGGAGATAGATTTTGAAAACGCCATGGCAAGAGAGGCAATTAGCGAGCGACGTTTCAATGACTATGGGGAGTTCCGATATTCATTAAGGTCGGTAGTCAAATTCGCTCCCTGGTTCAGGAATCTCTATATCATAACATCTACGCCAAAGATCGCCTGGTTAAGGCCTGA
>JAQUMG010000170.1 GCA_028718265.1 Candidatus Omnitrophota bacterium | reverse complement strand
CAACTTCCTTGCTCGTAGAAACCGGCGAAGAAATAGAAAGAGTACAAGCTCGGTTTCAGCCACGAAGCAAAAGTTTAATTGGCCTATTGTTCAGCATAGCCAAAACAATCAAGGCTAAGCTTAAAAAATGATATTTATCGGCCTCTTCATAATATTGGCAGTTGTTTTAATCGCGCCTTTTTCAGTTAAAAAAGTTGAAGAAGAGCTTGAGATCTTCCTTTTTATCATAGGCTGTATCACCGTTACTATTACATCGCAATGGAGCGTATTTCTAATAAAAGAAGCTCTGATCGAGCCGATAAAGATTACCCTCGCGGTTTTTATTGCCGGTTTCTTGTTTAGAACTTTACAGAAGTCGATCGCTCATAGCGTAAATAAAATTGCTGACGCCATTGGAGTAAAACTTTTTGCTTTTCTGGTAATAGTAATGCTTGGTTTTTTATCTAGCGTTATTACTGCGATTATAGCCGCTCTTGTCTTAGTTGAAATAGTCACTCATCTTACGTTGGAAAGAAAAAATGAAATTCTCCTAGTAATACTCGCCTGTTTTTCTATCGGTTTTGGTGCGGCCCTAACGCCGATAGGGGAGCCGCTTTCAACTATCGCTATATCTAAACTTAAAGGCATACCCTATCATGCAGATTTCCTTTTCTTATTTAGGCATTTAGGGTTGTTTATAATACCGGGGGTTATATTATTTGGTTTATTGGGCGCGATCTTAATGCCCAGCAAGCGCCAGAAGGCGCATGGCTTAACAGGCGGGAAAGAAGAATCTATAAGAGATATTAGTATGAGAACTGCGAAGGTGTATTTCTTTGTTATGGCGCTTATATTTTTAGGGCAAGGTTTTAAGCCGATTGTGGAAACTTACGTATCTAAAATTACGCATCAAGGGCTTTACTGGCTGAATATGCTTTCTGCCGTACTTGATAATGCCACCCTTGCTGCAGCTGAAATAGATCCAAGTATGGGACTTTTGCAGATAAAGTCAGCTCTCTTGGGCCTTTTGATAGCAGGGGGCATGCTTATACCCGGGAATATACCGAATATAATTTGCGCAGGAAAACTTAAGATTAAAAGCTCAGAATGGGCGAGAGTTGGCGTACCTCTGGGGCTATTGGTAATGAGCGGTTATTTTATTCTGCTAATGTTTATAAAGTAGCTCTATCAAGTAGTTATGTCATTTCCGGCCACAAAAGACCGGACAAAACGGACAAATTCCGCGAGGAAATCCCTCCCCGATCCCCAAAAAACCTTGATATAGTAAGATATTCCTCCTATAATAAACCAGGTAAATAAAGGAGACGGATGGTAAAAAGACCTGCGTGGGTAAAGGTTGTAGGGGTAGCGGGTATTATTTGGGGATGTCTGGGGATTTTAGGTGCCGCCCTGACCGCGCTCCTGCCTATTTTAATGCCGAAGATACTCATAGAAATACAAAGGTCGGTTACGGCCGGGCAGGGACCCCAATCGGCCGGCAAATTTCTTAAAATGATGGCCTTGATATGGGATACGCCTTATTTACGTAACAGCTGCCTTATCCTCGGATCGATAGGGATTTTTGTTTCGGGATTTCTTGTCTTTGCCTCAAAGCGCCTTCTTGAGATGAAGCGGTCGGCTATTAAACTGATCTACGCGGCTTTAGGCATAGAAATTATCGTCAATATTCTGCTTTTGCCCAACGGCGTAATTTTCAGGACGATCAGTATATTATTTGGCGTGGCCATATATGTTGTTTTGTTGCTTGTTGTGGCGGCCGGAGATAAAGAAGTGTTCTCCCCCCGGCCGAAAGGAGAGTGAGCATGAAAAAATTCTTTATTGTCCTGTCCGGCGTGTATCTCCTCTTGTTAGGGCTTGTTATAGCAGGTTTTTTGGCTTTGATGTTCATCGCTTTGACAAATGCTCCGGCATCATCGGCTAATGTGCCGGAAGCGGCTATTGGCCTGAAATTCATGATGTTATCCGGCGTTCCTGCGGCCATTTGGTTGATAGTGACCGGAATCGGCATAATCATGGTCAAGAATTGGGCGAGGTATTCGCTTTTTGTGATGTCGGGGCTTTCAATTTTATTCATCCTCCCCAGCTTGCTGATCATGCCGCTTACCCTTATTTTACGGCCCGGCCTTCAAGAGGGCGCCGGTTTATTTGCTATTTTGTTAATGATGGCAATTGAAGCCGTAGTAGGCATTGCGATACCGGTATTTTTCTTTATTTTCTTCAACAGGAAGTCCGTCAGGGATCTGTTCGTGCCGCAGGGCGTGGAAAGGAAAAAGTCCCGGGTACCTTTAGGGGTCAAAATAATAGCGATATTCGCTTTCATGGGAGCTTTTTTCCTTTTTCTCGCCCCTTTTATTTTCATGTCGATCATGCCTAAAATGCGGGTACTCGGAAGCATCCACCTCTCAGGCGCGCAGCTCCAGGCATATTTCCTTATCTTCGCGTTCGTTAACCTGTTTATTGCCATCGGCCTTTTCAGGTTGAATAAATGGGCATGGTGGACTTATGTGATCTTTACCGTTCTCAGCATGATATTATGTTTAGTGAATACGATAACGATGGACGAAACGGCCATAAAAGATATGATGCCGCCGAATATGAGCGCGGACACCGTGGTATTCCCGGTGCTGTTTTACAAGATAACAGGCTTCATCTCGCTCATATTGCCCGCTGTTTTTCTCGCGTATATGATCTCAAAAAGGCGCATCTTTATTCCAAAGGAATAAAAAAAGCATGGAGATACGATGAACGCCCTGAAGGTATCAAGGCTTCCGGCTTTAACCTGCTTATTTGTTTTTTTACTATGCCTTAATTCCTGCGCAGGCGATACGGAAGAATTAATAAGCGGTGCCCTTGCCAAGGGCGCTGACGTTAACGCGAAAACTAAGTATGGATTGACCGCCTTGATGCGGGCATCTTCAGCCGGCGATCTCGCTGCAGTAAAGGAACTGATTGCCAAAGGCGCGGACGTTAACGCGAAAACTAACGATGGCGGGACCGCCTTGATGCGGGCATCTTCAGCAGGCTATCTCGATATAGTGAAGGAACTGCTTGCCAAGGGCGCTGACGTGAATGCGAAAGCCAAATATGGCATGACCGCCTTAATGCAGGCATCTTCAGCTGGACATCTCGATGTGGTAAAGGAACTGATTGCCAAAGAAGCAGACGTGGATGCGAAAACTAACGATGGATTGACCGCCTTAATGCGGGCATCTTCAGCCGGCCATCTCGATGTGGTAAAGGAACTGCTTGCCAAGGGCGCTGACGTTAATGGGAAGGCTAATGATGGCTGGACCGCCCTGATGGCGGCATCGGATGAAGGCCGGCTTGATATAATACAAGAACTGCTTGCCAAAGGCGCTGATGTCAGCGCGAAGACTAATGATGGCACGACTGCATTAAGCGCGGCCAGAAGAAATGCGCATAACGATATAGCCTGGGTGCTTATTAACAGCGGGGCGAGGTAGTAAAATATTACTAATAAATAGCAAGTCTCTTTGCTTGACAAATATGCGGTTAAAGGGTAAACTTTTATAGATTCTCTGCCCCTGTGGGCAAAGCAACGGATTGAGCACAAAATGAAGGGGGGTTAAGCAGTGAAGAAGTTATTCTTTCTCGGGTTAGTCGTAGGGTCAGTCCTGTTTTTGTCTTCCGTAACGGCTGCCGCTGAAGAAATGCCGAAAGCCCTGCCTATGGGGGCCGAAGGGACTTTGGTCGTCGCCGACTTTAACAGCTGGGATGACACTAACAACTTGGGCGGAGCGTTCGGCGGCTGGGCCAAGAACCCGGACGATCCTACCCAGCAGTGCCTTATAGAAATTACGGATGAGGACAGGTACGGGGATAAAGGTAATTCGCTGAAATTGAACTATCGAGTCGATTCTCCGACGCCGGCTTACAACGGTTTCTGGATGAAGCTCCAAGACAGCGATTTCTCGCCTTACAAGTATTTAGTCGTATCGGTCAAGGGCGTCGCGGACGCGGGTTTTACGCCCCGCTTTAAGATCGAGATCAAGAACAAGCAGAAAGAAGCCGGGCACTATATCCTTACCGGCATAACGGATAAGTGGCAGCAGTTCGTGATCCCGCTGAAGGACTTTGGCCTCAGCGATATGCAGCAGATGAGCGAATTTGTCATCGTCTTTGACGACATCCGTTGCAGGCCGAAGGTGGGATCTATTTATATAGATGACATTTACGTTTCGAAGTAGCGCATTTTATGCCGTCATCCTGCTAGCATCCAGTTTTACGGTACAACAGGGCCTTCACGCGAAGGAAAGCCAAAG
>JAQUMG010000169.1 GCA_028718265.1 Candidatus Omnitrophota bacterium | reverse complement strand
TCAAGAGGCAGATAGATATTATAAGACCCAAGGTGATCTGTGCGTTAGGGAAATTTGCGGCACAGACGCTGCTGAAGGTCCAGACACCCATAACGCAATTACGCGGAAAATTCTACGATTATGACGGAATAAAACTTGTACCGACATTTCATCCGGCGTATCTTTTGCGCAACCCCGGAGATAAGCGGTTGGTGTGGGAAGATATGAAAAAAATCAAAACGGCGCTAAAATGAATTATGCAGAAGTTGCTTTAAATCTTCCTATAAATAAAACCTTCCATTACAACATACCAGAGGCCGCATCGCAATATATCGCAATAGGCAAAAGGGTATGGGTACCTTTTGGAAAACGGCGGATAATAGGCTACGTCGTGGATATAGGCGATAAATCCCCCATGCGGAATCTCAGGGACATAGAAAAAGTAATAGACGATACACCTATTATTTCAAGCGACCTGATGCGTCTTGCCAAATGGCTGTCCGCTTACTACTGCACTTCGCTGGGGAGCGCTCTGGCCGCTATTGTTCCTGCGCCGTTAAAGAGCGGTAAAACATCCGTAAAGGCGCGCAAGACAGTGACAGCGGAAGAAAAATATGCCTCCACTACTTCGCTAAAACTCACGGGTGAACAAGAACGCGCCTTCCGGGAAATTAAAAAATCCATCGAAAAAGAAGAATTTAAAGTTTTTCTTTTGCATGGTATTACCTCAAGCGGCAAGACGGAAATCTATCTGCAATGTATAGCCGATATTCTGGCAAAAGGCAAAAACGCCATAGTATTGATTCCGGAAATATCTCTTACGCCTCAGACGGTAGAAAGATTCAAGGCCCGTTTCGGGGACAAGGTAGCGGTGTTTCACAGCCAGATGCGGGGTGGTAAACGTTTTGAAGAATGGAAGGCCATAAAAGACGGTACGGCCAGGATCGTAGTAGGAGCCCGTTCGGCAATATTCAGCCCCATGGAAAATATAGGCATTATAGTCGTAGACGAAGAGCACGAAACTTCTTATAAACAGGAGGATACCCCCAGATACCATGCGCGCGAAACAGCAATTGAACGCGCTAAGATAAGCAGATGCCCCGTTATTCTCGGCACCGCTACACCTTCATTAGAATCTTACTACAAGGCCCAAAAAGGCGAATATAGATTATTAAAACTTACAATGCGCATCGATGACAGGCCCTTGCCTCGGGCGACTATCATAGATATGAAGAAAGAGATAGAAAAGAGGAGAAAAGTAGCCATTATATCGTCTTATCTGAGGCAAAAAATTGAAGAAGCAGTAAAAGATAAGAAGCAAGTTATGCTTTTCTTGAACAGACGCGGTTTCGCCACTTACATAAATTGCAGAAACTGCGGAGCTGCCCTAAAATGCAAAAAATGCGATTCGGTATTGGTGTATCATTCTTCAAAAAGAGAACTGGTTTGTCATTATTGCGGCAGGGAAACAGACGTTCCTAAGATTTGTCCCGAATGCCAAAGTGCCTATTTAAATTTTTCCGGCAAAGGTACGGAAAAGATAGAATCCGAAATGCATAGATTGTTTCCTATGGCCCGCATAGACAGGATGGATACGGATGTCACCAGAAAAATAGGATCACACAACAGCATTTTAAGAAAGGTAAAAGACGGCAGTACCGATGTACTTATAGGCACGCAGATGATTGCAAAGGGGCACGATTTTCCGCAGGTGACGCTCGTCGGCGTGATTTCTGCCGATGTCACTATTAATTTGCCGGATTTCCGGAGCAGCGAACGCACATTTGATTTACTGACGCAGGTCGGCGGCCGGGCCGGCAGAGGAAAAGACGCGGGAGAAGTGGTAATACAGACTTATGCTCCGTCTCATTATGCCATATCCGATGCGGCTAAGCATGATTATGAGGCTTTCTATAAAAGAGAGATTGAATATCGAAAGGAGCTGGACCTTCCGCCGTTTTGCAACATGATCAAGGTAACATTGCGGTCAACGGGCGAAATCGTTGCGAAAGAAGCCGCGGCAGGATTAGCCGACTACCTTAAAAATAAATTCATGGAAGACAAAATTACCGTAATGGGGCCGGCGCCGGGTATCATGCCCAAAATAAGGGGGCGTTATATCTGGAATATTATACTTAAAACGAAAACACCTCTCGAAACTTCAAGCAAACTTCGATCGTTATTGGAGGAATTCGGCTGGATAAAAAGGTCGGTCATCGGAGTAGACGTCGATCCGATATCTATGTAAGGTTTTACTCGGTTATTTCTCTTATGTTAAGATCAGCTTTCTTTTTACTGAAACTTCTGTCGATGGTAGTGAGCGCATCCAGGTTCTTTAATCCGCGCTCGGCGGTGTGGTCGCCGGGTTTTATCTCGAGAACTTTTTTAAAGCACTGTCTCGCCCGCTCGTAGTTTCCCAGATTAGAATGCATTTCAGCCAATAGCGCATATGCCACGGCGCTGTTTCTTACTCCTTCTATGGCATCTTCCAGCGTTTCCGCGGCGGCTTCTTGCATACCCTCTAATTTGAGCACGATACCCAGTTTAAGAAGAACGGCGCCGTTCTTAGGATCGTTTTTTAATATTCCTTCGTATATGGCTATAGCGTCGTGATAATTTCCCTTGGTTTCATTTATCATTGCCACGAACATACGGAAGAGAGAAAAGAATCTGCTTATGATAACGCTTAGGGCGCTATGCGGCTTTTCTTCGTATAATTTTACCTCCGCCAGCCTTAAAAGCTGCCTTGCCTTGGCGGAATCCGGTTTTATATTGATGGCGTGCGTTAAGAGATCTATAGCATAGGGATAATTTTTCCTATCGATCGCTATTTGAGCTTTCTCGTAATGGTCTTTTACTTCTCTGGGGACGTTATCATTCTTCATACTTATTTACCCCCGGTAGGTTTTGTTTTTTAATTATATATCGCCTGAACCATAAAGTCAATAAGTATTAAGCGTTAACTTAGCTGATTTTCGCATTGCCAAGGCCCGCCTCCGGATAGTATAATAGATAACCAATATAGCGAAGGATGAAAAAGCGATGAAGATTGTTTTAGTAAACGTGCGCCAAAGCGATTCTACCGTACCGCCCCTGGGATTACTCTATATTGCATCGTCATTGGAGAAAGCGGGTTTCGAGGTGCAGCTTTTTGACCCCTTTTTTGATAATGAAGAATATCTTGCGAGGATCGAGGAGATCAATCCTGATTTAATAGGATTCAGCGTGCTGACTTCGTCATATGGCAAGGCGAAAAAGACCATAGCAAAAATCAAATCACTACTCCCCGATGCGATTTATTGCGCCGGCGGAGTGCATATCAGCTCCCTCCCCGAAGAATCTTTAACGGGCCTGAATCTTGATTTTATTATCCTGGGGGAAGGGGAGATGACTATGGTAGAGGCGTGCAAGCGGCTGGCGGCAAAAGAGAGTCTGATCGGCGTTGAAGGGGTTTACTATAAAGACAAGCTGACTAACCAGATAGTCAAAAATCCGAAAAGAGCCCTTGTCGAGAATCTGGACGAATTGCCTCCCCCCGCATGGCACCTTTTGCCCATGGAGAAGTATCTCATCCCTCCGGGGTATATTCGCAGTACATATACCAAACGTTCGATAGTGATATTTACCAGCAGGGGATGTCCATGGGATTGCATATTCTGCTCCAGTAATGTAGTCTTCGGAAGAAAGACAAGGTACGCAAGCGTAGATTATGTAATAAACGGCTTAAGGGACCTGATAGAGAAATATCGCATTGACAGTTTTTATTTTTTTGACGATACATTTACTGTTAATAAAAATTGGGTTAAAGAGTTCTGCCAGCGTCTTATTGACGGTAAGATTAATCTGAGGTGGGGCTGCCAGGGCCGGGTGGATACCGTAAATGATGAAATCCTGCCGCTTATGAAAAAGTCCGGCTGTACCCAAATCGACTTTGGCGTAGAGTCAGGTTCGCAAAAAGTGCTGGATGCAATAAGAAAACGGCAGACTGTCGCACAGATAAAAAATGCTTTTAGTCTGTGCCGGAAATATCAAATCAGGCCGTACGCTTCCATTATTGTCGGTAATCCGGAAGAGGAGATAGAAGATATACTCCTGACAGCATCTCTTCTGAAGGAGATAAAGCCGGTGTATGTCAGCGTGTGTTATTTACAGCCGATGCCTGGCAGCCAGCTTTATGATATGGCCATAAAAAACAAATGGTTTACTGACGACAAAACATATTCGCATGGCGACTGGGATTTCAGAAAGACAATAGATTCAATGATGACTATAAAACTGGATAAAAAGACATTAAGAGAAAAGAGGTCGATGCTGCA
>JAQUMG010000168.1 GCA_028718265.1 Candidatus Omnitrophota bacterium | reverse complement strand
AAAAAGGAAAGAACTTGAAAAAAGGGAAGAACTTTTAGCTCCTTACGCCCAGAAGAGCAGGAATTCCAGGGGCAGGCAGCATAAAGAACCCGAGCACCCTTACAGGTCCTGTTACCAGAGAGACCATGACAGGATAATATATTCTACGGCCTTCAGGAGGCTGGAATACAAGACGCAAGTCTTCGTAAACCATGAAGGCGACCATTACCGCACACGCCTTACACATACCCTGGAAGTCGCCCAGATAGCAAAATCCATAGCCAGGGCATTACGCCTGAATGAGGATCTCGTCGAAGCAATAGCGCTTGCGCATGATGTCGGCCACACGCCTTTCGGCCATTCAGGCGAGGACGCATTGCGCGAAATAATGAAGGATTACGGCGGGTTTGACCACAACACCCAGGGCTTAAGGGTCGTGGACTTTCTCGAGGAAAGGTATCCGAACTTTCCGGGCTTAAACCTGTCCTATGAAGTGCGCGAAGGCATAATCAAGCATTCTACGGCATATGACCTGCCACGCCCGGCAATACCATTCGAATCTACGGCTTCGCCGTTACTGGAGATACAGGTGGTCGACGTAGCTGATGAGATAGCGTATGACAACCATGACCTGGATGACGGCATAGCAAGCAGGCTCATAAGGGAAGAGGACTTGAAAAAAGTGCCTTTGTGGGAAAAAGAGAATAAAGAGATACACAAGGCATATCCCAAGCTTAAAGACGAGATACGCAACTATCAGGTGATCCGTTCGCTCATAAACAAACAGATAACAGACATCCTCGAACAGACCGAAGCCAACATAAAGCGCTACAAGATCAAGAGCACGGCCGATGTATTAAAGCTGCCCGTTCGCATCGTGGGATTTTCCAAAGCCATGCAGATCCTTCGCGAGCCCATGCGCGAATTCCTCCAGAAGAACCTCTATCAGCACTACCGCGTTGTCCGCATGTCCAACAAGGCGTACCGATTCATGACAGCGCTCTTCGAAGTCTACTCAGATAAACCCGAACAGCTTCCTCCATCGAGCCAGATGAGGCTCAAGAAAGAAGACAAGCATCAGGTCATTTGTGATTATATAGCAGGTATGACAGATAGATATGCGTTAGATGAGTATAAGAAGTTCTTTGAACCTTACGAGCGTGTATAAATTTTTCTATTCCACGGTAGGCGGTAACTTCGATGGTCGCCTTCCTGGGACATAAATTGGCATTAGGCATACCAATTTATTCTGGAAAAATTTTGATGGCCAGCCAACCTGGCAACTAGCATCTATTGCCCAGTTTGTCCGGCCGTTCTGAATCGCCATAAGGTATCAAAATTTTTGACAGCCCCGTAAGGCTGGACCATCAAAGTCACCGCTCTACGGACTGAAAAAATGGACCTGCTCCTATTTAGTTCCATAGCATTATGTCGGAGGTGAAAAAATTGAATCTCCAAAGCTTAATCGCCCTACTTCTTACATTCATGATAGTAGCAACTATTTGGATGGCTTTTACTGCGTCTAAATGGGGTCCCTGGTCCGAAAATCCGCTTATTATAGTAATAAATAGTGCGGGATCTATAGCATTGGTAATTTTTGCTTTTCTGACCTTATACTATAATTCTAAACCTCTAGCAACCTGTTCGCTCGCTTTTTATGATAAAAACAATAAAACGGTCGATTTTGTTATTGAAAACAAAGGCACTAATAGCATTGCGGAATGTAAAGTAGCATATGCGATTTTATCAACTAACGAAGAGCAAAAAATAACCGAAATAATAGCAATTAGTAAAAAGAAAAAATCTGTTCGATTGTTTCCACAACAAGCATTAACCTATCCCTTATCTGATATCGATGCTTCTAAAATAAAGGATCACTTTCATCTACTCGTACTGGTAGAAACAAATTTTTTGCTTATTTCCACAAAATATGAACATGTTTTTTATTGGGACAAGGAAAGCGAGAGACCCTTTATATTCCAAGATAGGGAGAATGAAAAATATAAATTAATTTTTGATGAATTTTTTAAAAAAATGCGCCGTTTAAAATGAATAAAATAATTGTGCAGACACGAAAAGGTAATGATGTAGATAACAGCCAGAATATGGAAATTTCTTCTTACGAAACAAACCTCCTGAGGGAGCTGGAAAACAGTGTAGAAAGAAAATTTGGGGGCGAGCGTCGTAATAATGCATCCACAGTTTATAATTGCCATGGCTTGACCTTTGCATCAAGACGAACAGGCATATACGATATTCAGGAAATTCATAAAATATTAAAAGAGGATGACTATGATGAAATATTAGAATCTGATGTTATGCCGGGTGATATTGTAGTATATTTTTCCGAAAATGGCGATATAGAACATTCTGGCATAGTAATCTCAAAAGGAGAGCCGCCTCTAAATATTCCAAAGATAGTAAGCAAATGGGGGCATGCAGGGTTTGAAGTAATCCATTATGTAAACAGATCTCCTTACTCTGCCATTAAGATAAGTTATTATAGGATAAATAAATGAATACGGATTTGAAAAATATCATTAACCGAGAATTAAACATTCACATATTGAAGGAAATTTATATTTTCTCCAATACACCTATGTATTTATACAAAAATTTCAGAAAAGACCTAGGTATACAATTATTGGCTAATAAATATTCTTTTGCTGACCTTATAGATTTTTTTGAGAATACAATTTTAAAAGAACGACTCGAATTAGATGAGATCGTTTGTATTTATGCAATTATTATAGCATTAACATATATTGAGTATTATAAAACTGCGTTCTTTTTTGAAAAGCTAGATACTTACAATTTTAAATGGGCAAAAGAATTAAAGTATATTATTATGTCTTTTGCTAAAAGTACAGAAATTATTAAGAAAAAAATTGAACCACGTATTACGATAAAGGAGGAACCCGCATGATCAAATCCACTATAATGTTATGCGCAGAAGGCATTGTGAGAGATACAGAAAGCAACAATATATCTGTTTTTAATATACTTGAGCAATTTACTAGCGAGGGATTTCCGCTATTCATCCAAAAATTTTATGTTTTTAATTATTTGGAAAGAGAATTAGCAGACCCATCACAAATTGATTGTCAGGTTATTATAACAAATAATAATGCGGAACTTGCCTCAGTTCCTATACATATAGACTTTCTTGACAAGTTAAGAAATCGCGCAATAGTAACGGTAAATGGATTGGCAATATTAAACCCGGGTAGATTAACAGCACGAATGATGTTAAATGGAGTTGAATTAGGATCATATAAGATTGATGTTGTTTCTAGTAGACCACCGGAAATTATTCCTGAACATCAATAGAAAAACAGGGGACGGTCCATTAGGTGCCACCCTAGTGTAAAATAGAGGCGGAATTATTTTTTAATTTTATACAGTTTGTCTGGAGGAAAGTATGCAATTAGATAAATATACAAAGGTCCTTTTAACATTATTAATCGTATGGTTATTTTTCAATACATTAGTTCGAGTAAGTCAACAAAATACAAAGTTGGATGAGATTGAAAAAGAAAAATTATCCATAGAAAAGAAAAAGCTAGATGCTCAAGAACAATATGTTATATTTTCGAGTAATGGGGCAATATCAGTACCAATTATGTACAACAAAGTAACAGGAGAAAGTTTTAAATTTTTTATGAACACAGAAGGAGACAAGAGTATTGGATGGGTACCGCTGCTATATACGGGATTCGGCCAACATGGGGTTACTCCAAAAATATGGAGAGACAATTTTATAGCATCTCTCGGAGAGCAAGAAAAGAAAAATTAAAATCGGGGACGTTCCCCAAGGGGACACCCTTTGATGATGAATAAAGAAAGATAAATTATGACAAACTTGATATTTATTCATGGCATAAGCTCGATGACAACGGGGTATAGTGGCGAATTATATAAGAAAATCATCGAGTACTATAAAAATGAGCTATTAAAAAAGAAAATGACACAAGAAGAGTGCGAGAATCAGGCGAGAGAAATAATTCAAAAAGAGATTCTCTGGGCAGATGTGACAACGGATTTGACAAATCAATATGTAAGTTGGCAATTCGATAGCCCAAAAAGGCTGGGTATGTGGAATATTTTTACGCGAAACCTAGACCCATTAGTAATACAGATTTTATTCTATGTAAAGGATAAGGGTGATAAACAAAATGGGGTCATGAAAATTTTACAGAAAGTTGACGCTGCATTTAAGGAAGCTTGTTCCAATAAGCCTGATAAAGTTGTTGTAATAGCCCACTCGCTCGGTTCTGTGATAGCTTATGATTATATTTTTGGGTTCAGGCAATACAAGCTGGATCCCAAT
>JAQUMG010000167.1 GCA_028718265.1 Candidatus Omnitrophota bacterium | reverse complement strand
TAGCAGTGCTGCTCTCCGGATTGGTAAAATTGAATCCGGAAGAAAAAGCCACCTTAATTTACCTCTCCACGTTTACCAATTGCGGTTTTTTGGCAATACCCATAGCAAATATGCTTTACGGCCAGGAAGGCGTTATGAGAGTGGTATTTTTTAACGTCGGATTTAATATTCTCTACTGGACTTTGGGCGTGTGGACTTTGCGTAACAGCAATCCGACATTGTCGTCGGAAAAGAGCGCGATAAAATCATCCTTAAAGAACCTGATCAATAGCGGGACGATAGGCTTACTATGCGGAATCATCATAGGCGCCGCAGCAATAAAATTGCCGCCATTTATTTTAAACGCATCGAATATGCTGGGATCGGCTACCATACCAATGGCCCTTTTAGTCGTCGGTTCCATAATGGGAAAAGGAAATTTCAGAGAACTTCATTCATATAGAAGCGCCATATTATTGATAGTGCTATGCAAGCTTGTAATCATACCCATTTTCGCGCTTTTTGTAACCGGCTTCATACCCTCCCTTACGCCTCTGACGCGCGCCATTATTGTGCTGCAGGCAGCTATGCCGTCGGCGTCCACAACCACCATTTTTACTACCAGATTCGGAGGCGATCCGCGGCTTGCCTCCGTCGGCGTTTTTGCCACGACAGTTGCAAGTGTCATTACCGTACCCGTAATAATGTCACTGGTTTAAAAGCAATAAACTTGATATTGCCCGCCGCATTTGCTATAATTAACATCTAATTAATATTAGGGGATATATGGATACTATAATCATAATAGATCTGGGGTCGCAGTATAACCAGCTTATTGCGCGCAGAGTAAGAGAAGCGAGCGTTTTCTGCAGAATTATGCCGCCTACTGTTAAAGCTCGGGATATCAGAAAAATTGCCCCTAAAGGACTGATACTGTCCGGCGGGCCTGCAAGCGTTTATGAGAAAGGTGCGCCGCGCCTCGATAAAGAGATATTTTCCCTTGGGATACCCATTCTGGGGATATGTTACGGCATGCAGCTTATGGCCGGCGTTTACGGCGGTAAAGTTGCCCGTGCCAAAAAACGGGAATACGGCCATGCCAGACTTGTTATAGATTCGCACGAGGATCTGTTCCGTACTTTGCCTGATACCATCGACTGCTGGATGAGCCACGGCGATCATATTAAACACCTGCCGAGAGGTTTTAATCATATAGCCCACACGTCAAATACTCCTGCCGCAGCCATGGCATTTGTTCCGGAAAAGTTGTACGGAGTTCAGTTCCATCCCGAGGTCGCTCATACCGAAAAAGGCAATATCATCATAAGAAATTTTGTAAGAAATATATGCGGCACAAAACCTTCCTGGACGATGAAATCTTTTATCAAAGATTCCATATGCGAGTTAAAGGAAAAGGTCGGCGGCAGTAAGGTTGTTCTTGGCTTAAGCGGCGGCGTGGACTCGTCCGTAACAGCTGTTTTACTTCATAAGGCTATAGGGAGGCAATTGTATTGTATATTTGTCGATAACGGCCTTCTGCGGAAAGGAGAAACGGAACGCGTAAGTAAACTGTTCAGGAAAAATTTCGGACTTAATCTGAAAGTAATAGATGCCCGGAAAAGATTTCTGGATGCGCTGAAAGGCGTAACCGACCCCGAAGAGAAACGCAAGATCATAGGGAAAGAATTCATAAAAGTATTCGAGAAAGAAGCGCGTAAAATAAAAGGCGTAAAATACCTGGCACAGGGAACGCTTTATCCCGACCTCATTGAATCGCAGTCTGCCTTCGGCGGGCCGAGCGCAACTATTAAAACTCATCACAATGTCGGCGGGCTCCCTAAAGAGATGCGCCTTAAACTTATAGAGCCGTTGCGATATCTATTCAAAGACGAAGTACGGAAGCTGGGCGAGGAACTCCGGATGCCTTTTTCGGCAGTATGGCGCCAGCCGTTTCCGGGGCCCGGGCTTGCAGTGCGCATCATAGGCGAGGTAACGGAAGAGCGCCTGCATATTCTTAAAGAAGCCGATTACAAATTGATGGATATAATAAAGGAACGTAATCTTTACGATAAACTATGGCAGGCATTTGCAGTCCTCCTGCCGGTCAAATCAGTCGGCGTTATGGGCGATCAGAGGACGTATGAGAATGTGATAGCCGTGCGCGCAGTCACAAGCGTAGACGGCATGACTGCAAATTGGGCGCATATCCCGCATGATGTCCTGGCGGAAATATCAAACGGCATAATAAATGAAGTGAAAGGCGTTAATAGAGTAGTTTATGACATCAGCTCCAAACCGCCTAGCACCATAGAGTGGGAATGAGCGATGATCTGGACCGTAGAAGTATTCAATAAAAAAGGCGTATTCGATGCCATCGGATACGATGTAAAAAGGGGCATACAGGGCCTTGGCGTAAAAGGCGTAAAAGGTGTGAGTTTCATTCAGATATACAGGATATACGGCGAAGCAGGAAAAGAAGATGTAGAGAATATTGCGCGGGAACTTCTCATAGATAAAGTGACGCAGGAATATCGCATAAACGCGCCCGCCGAAAAATCCAAAAATATCTCCGTCGTAGAAGTCGCCTATAATCCAGGCGTTATGGACCCCGCGGAAGAAAGCACCCTGAAGGGCATAAAAGACCTTGGCATAAGCGGCGTAGAAACTGCCCGTACCGCAAAAAGATTTATAATAAAAGGCAGCGTCTCTCTTGATAAACTGCATTTTATAGCGGATAAAATTCTCTGCAATAAAATTATCCAGCATATCGTCAAAAAGGATCTTTCGGAATCTTATCCGGAAAGGCCTTCCTATAAATTTAAACTTCTCGAAGTGGACATACTCAGTAAAAACAGAGACGGCCTTTTAGCTATAAGCAGGGAAGGCCAGTTGTTTCTTAATGCCGAAGAGATGCTGGCCATACAATCCTACTTTAAAAAATTGGGCAGGAATCCGACCGACATAGAACTGGAATCGCTGGCTCAGACGTGGTCCGAACACTGCAAGCACAAGACATTCAGGGGCAGGATAAATTATAACGGCAAGACGATAGATAATCTTCTAAAAGAAACAATAATGAAGGTCACCTCGGAGCTCGATAAAAAATGGTGCGTTTCCGTATTTAAAGATAATTCGGGCATAATAGAATTTGACGATGACTACGACGTATGTTTTAAAGTCGAGACGCATAATCATCCTTCCGCGATAGAGCCCTATGGCGGCGCCGGCACAGGCATAGGCGGAGTAATAAGAGATCCCCTGGGGACAGGTTTAGGCGCCAAGCCCATAGCCAATACGGATATTTTCTGTTTCGGGCCGCCGGATTATCCTATCAAAAAACTTCCCAGGGGAGTATTGCATCCCAAAAGAATAATGAAGGGTGTCGTAGGCGGCGTGCGGGATTACGGAAACAGGATGGGTATACCAACCTGTAACGGAGCGGTATTGTTTGACGAGGGCTATATAGGCAATCCGCTTGTCTATTGCGGAAATGTAGGGCTGATTCCTAAGAATATGGCGGTAAAAAGAGTGGATACAGGCGATCTGATTCTGGTGGTTGGCGGCCGCACAGGAAGAGACGGCATACACGGCGCCACATTTTCTTCCGGCGAACTTCATACGGAATCGGAAGAAATATCCGGAGGAGCGGTTCAGATAGGAAACGCAATTACCGAAAAGAAAATGACGGATGCCATACTCAAAGCACGTGATAAGAAACTATATAAAGCAATAACGGATTGCGGCGCCGGCGGGCTTTCAAGCGCCGTAGGCGAAATGGGAGAAGAAACCGGAGCCGAAGTTTATCTTGAGAAAGTGCCTTTAAAATATCACGGCCTGGCCTATTGCGAAATCTGGATATCGGAAGCGCAGGAGAGGATGGTTCTGGCGGTATCTCCCGAAAAGATCGACGAGATAAAAGAGATATTTGAGATGGAAAATGTGGACGCGACGGTTATAGGGAAATTTACCGGCGATAAGAAGCTGCGTCTTTTCTATGAAGGGACAAAAGTCGCGGATATCGATATGTCGTTTCTCCATAACGGTGTACCCGACATAAAACGGGAAGCCGTGTGGAAAAAACCGGTATACAAAGATATCAATTTTAAATCCCCGGCAAATCTGACACCGCATCTTTTAAAAATACTATCAAGCTGGAATGTCTGCAGCAAGGAATGGGTTATCCGTCAGTACGACCACGAAGTTCAGGGTGCAAGTGTGCTTAAGCCTCTTGTTGGCGAAGGAAACGACGGGCCCGGAGACGGGTGTGCGTTACGACCCGTCCTGAATTCCGACAGAGGGATAATACTTTCATGCGGCATAAATCCCCGATACGGCCTTAT
>JAQUMG010000166.1 GCA_028718265.1 Candidatus Omnitrophota bacterium | reverse complement strand
CCAGATAAAAGTAGCCGGTTCTAAAGTAGCCGGTGTAGTAATATTTCAATGGGCTGACGGATGGTAAAAGGCCGGTAATGCGCTTATTCTGGATAATAATATAGAAGAGCACTGGGGAATAGTCGACGGCAACCGCAATAAAAAAAGCGGATATGATGCCGTTTCTCAGATTTTCGGCATGATACCGACTTCCTCAAGAGGTTACAGGGGCAGCATAGTTCGATTTTAAACTTGAAAATAAAAAAAAGGAGGTTAGCATGAAAAGGAGCATGTTTTTAGTTCTGATTTTAGCTGCTTTATTCTCCGGATATGTCATGGCCGAAGAAGCAGCAGCGCCGCAAGCGCCGGCAGCGCAGGAAGTAATAATAGCCGATTTCGAAGGCTGGCCTAACAACTTAGGCGGAGAGATAGGTGTTTATGGATCGTTGGAACCGAATTGGGACGATATAGCGACAGTTCCGTATTCCTGGGTATACGAACCGGTAACGCCCGGCTACAATCCCGCTAATGTCCACAGCGGGAAACAGTCATTCAGGCTGGTAAATGGATTGGGTCTTAAACCTGAAATAACATGGGGTAGTTTTGCAATGGACCTGGGTCCGACAACCGACCTGACTGTCATGCCTAAAAAGGTTGAATCGTTTAACGCTTCCGGATTCAAATACATCACTTTTTGGGTGAAAGGCGAAAAGGGCGGAGAGAAGATGGAATTTGTAGGACGAGATACTCACGCGCTCAACTATATGCCGCAGGCAAAGTACAAACTTCCGGATGCCACGACCGAATGGCAGAAGATAACAATACCATTGTCGGAAATTTCAGGCAAGGTAGACGCTACGGCTTTAGACAATATAGGCCTTGCTTTCGGAAAAGACGTCGGTAACGTAAAAGGTGAAGTTATTTATCTGGATGATTTTGCGTTTACGAATACACAATAAATAATGGCGGGTAGCGTCTGGTAAATTTCTACCAGACGCTACCGCTGTACCTAAAATAGACGGAGGAAAAATGCATTTTAAAAAATTCCTTAGTGTTCTTTGTCTTATTTTTGTTTTAGCCGTATGCGGATGCGGACAGAATAAGACCGCGAATCAGCCGGTAGCCAAAGAATATTTAAACGAAAAAGGCATTACTCCGATCGAAAAGGTACTGGATCCAGCCAGACTCCCCGCACCCGCAGTAAAAGAAGAAGTTGTACAGCCGCCCGCAGACATTGCGCCTCAACCTCAACCCGCAGCAGCAAATGTTACGGAAGTTCCCGTACCGGCCGCTGCTCCCGCAGCCGGAGATATTATTATTGCGGATTTTGAAGGTTGGCCGAATTTAGTCGGGGGAGAAATAGGCGTGTTCGGCTCGCTTGAGCCGGACTGGGACAAAGCTAATCAGCAGCCGGTATCATGGGTATACGAAACTACGTCATTGAACTATTCGCCGGAAAACGTGCATTCCGGCAAAAATTCTTTCAGATTGGTAAATGGAATCGGCATAAAACCCGAATATACGTGGGGTAGTTTTGCAATGGATTTAGGCCCTACAACAGACATTACACCGGTTCCCAAAAAAGTAGAGTCAATGGACGTGTCGGGTTATAAGTACCTCACTTTTTGGGTAAAAGGAGCTAAAGGCGGCGAGAAGATGGAATTTCTGGCAAGAGATGCGCACGCCCTTAATTATTCGCCGCAAGTTAAGTATAAACTGCCCGATGCCACTACAGAATGGCAGAAAATAACGATTCCCCTAAGCGAACTTAGCAGTAAGGTCGATCTTGCGAAACTTGATAATATAGGGATAGCGTTCGGCAAAGATGTCGGAAACCTTACGGCCGACACTATTTACTTGGACGATTTCGCGTTTACGAATAATCCGTAATACGCCTGCAACAGAGGAGAATATGCATAAGTCAAAAAAAGAAAAAAAAGGCAGAAAATTTATTTTTATAATAATGAGAGGATTTTTAATTGCATTAGCGGCTATACTTTTGACTATCCTTTTATTCTTCCTGTTATTGCCCAAGGGCCCGGATATGATAAAGGGTGTCACTTACGATCTTAAGTATCCCGGCATCAGCCATTATTCGCAGATATCTCCGAAAGTATTCGAAAAAGATTTCAAAATGATGAAAGAGGCGGGGATCAACACGATAAGGTTATACGGCGTTCCGCCCGAATTCATACTTGATCTCGCAGACAAATATGATATCAAAGTTATTGTAACTATCGTATTCCCGGGCGATTGGACGGACTTCAATTCGCCTTATCAGCTTCAGGCGCTGAAAAGAGAGGCAGTCCGCAATATAAACAGGGACATAAACAGAGATTGTATTTATGCCTGGAGCATATGGAATGATGCGCCGTGGACTTACGGTTCGGGCAGGGGCGATGCTATAAGGGCTTACGGAAAAGAAAAAGTCGAAAAATTCTTAAATGGATTATACGAATGCGTAAAGAAACACGACCCGCTCAGGCCGGTGACTGCGGCGACATTGACGCTCAACGACGAATCCAAGAGATTAGGCGCCGGTTTTCTTGATATCCTGGGATATAATATATACCTCGGCGTAACAGACTGGCGGGACGGTAACTACGATCCGGAAGTATCGAAAAAGATGGTTGATGATATGGTGTCATTGTCGCGAGAGTATAAAAAACCGGTCATAATAGCAGAAACCGGCTACAGTACCTACTGGACAAGGGAACAACAGCAGCATGTAATAAGCGACCAGCTGGAAAAAGTGGATAGGAAATTGGCGGGTGTGATATTGTTTCAGTGGGCCGACGACTGGTCGAAATCAGGAGACGTGAAGAAGCAGTCCAATGACGTTGAAGAGCACTGGGGCCTGCTGGAAGGCGACAGAAAGCCCAAGGGCGGTTATTCTGCGGCTGGTAAAATGTTCAGTAACGGCACTTTTGATACGATGAGATACGCAATAGCGGACTATTTCAGGGGCGGTTATTATGCGGCGAAAAAACGCGCCCTGAAAAAAAGATGGAAAGAAAATATTATAGTTGATAAAGAGATCGACGATTTAGAAAACCAGATGAATCTTAAAGCGTCCGGTAACGAGATCCCGTCCATTCTCGATAAGCTGTCGGCAAAATTTTTCGAGAAAAAGGGATTTGACCAGTTCATCTCTTTCCTTAAAGAATACAAGGCTTCCCACAAAGATTCGAGATATGAGGCGTCACTGGATTATTATATCGCGCTTAGCGGATGGAATAAATTGGAGTTTCTCGCCAGAGAAAATATGTGGGATGTTTATTACGCCGAAAAGACAAGAACATTAAGCGGTATAATAAAACAGCTTGAGTCTGCGGAAACAGACGCGGAAGGTAAAGCCAGTTATTTGGATATCTTATATCTCGAATGGTCAATACAGAATGACCTGCTTGAGGGCAAGGAGAATACCGCGCTTAAAAGACTGGAACAGGAAATCAAGGTATACGCGTTGAAATACAAAGACGCGACGCCACTCATCACTTATTCCAAGCTGCTGCTTGACGAGGGAGAGCGCCAGGTGTCGGACAGACTGCTTCGCGAATACGCCGCAAATATCAGCAGATTTATGCCGACGGATGACGCTGTTTCGTTACTGAAGGAGAAGGCGGCTAATGCCCTGAATAGCGGCGATACGGAACGGGCAAAGATGTTATACGACGCATATCTTACTATTCTTGTGAAGAGTGCACCTAAAGAAGAGGCTGCTATTACCATGCTCGATCTGGCATCGGTTTATAGACACAAAGGCATGTACGATGAATCGATAGAAATTTCAAAGAGATTACTCAGCGAATTTCCTAATAGCGAACTTGCGGATGATGCAAGTTACGCTATAGGCGCTACCCTGAAGGAGCAGAAATCGTACAACAAGGCGATTAAGGCATTTCGCGATTTTATAGCGGCCTATCCTCAAAGCAAGCTGACTAAAAGCGCCGTAAAAGAAGTCCTGAGCATATTTACGGTTTACGGCAAAGGCACCAGCGAGGAAAAGACAGCTGCTTTCCTGGCAGAGGTTGTAGCGTCATATCCGGATAGTGATTTTGCCGTTATGGCGCGTTTTGAACTTGCTTCGTCTCTGGGCTCCATTGGTAAGGTTGAGGAGGCAGCGCGGGAATATCAGTATATAATCGACAACTATCCTGATTCTGAATACGCAGGATACGCAAAAAAGAATCTAGGTTCTTTAAGGAGAAAATAAAACGACATGAAGGCAAAACATCTCTGGACTATTTTGCTGGTTATTTCTGTAGCTATAGCTGCGGTTATATTTTTAATACCGCCATTCCAGGATATATTATCGACTATAAACCATAGGCAGTGGTC
>JAQUMG010000165.1 GCA_028718265.1 Candidatus Omnitrophota bacterium | reverse complement strand
ATGCGACAAGGATTTTATCTTTTGAACCCAGGGCTATTTCGCCGTTAGTGCCTATATCCATGATAAGAGAATATCTCTTATTCCTGTGAATCTTTGTAAGCAGAATAACGGCTAAGGTGTCGGAACCTACAAATCCGGAAATATTAGGCAAAAACTTAAATGTTCCGCCTTTGGCGATACGGATGCCCATTTCATTTGCGTCTTTTTCCTGCGTTTTTGTCTCAGCCGGAAGAAACGGCGCCAGCGCCAGCGAGTCAGGCCTCACCATTAAAACCAGGTGATACATCACGCTGTTACCTACGGCGATTATCTTTTGTATTTTCTCTTTGTCTACGGATGCTTCTTTCGCCAGCTTATCCAATAATTTATTTATTGCGGATACCGTTCTTCTGTTTAATTCCCTGAGTCCTTCTTTCTTTGTGACAGCAAACTGTAAGCGCGTTATGACGTCCGGTCCGAAACCGCGCTGTTCGTTTGGCACGCTGCCTGCGGCAAGTTCGCTTTTGGACTGCATATCCAAAAGCGAACCCTTGATTTCCGTTGTACCGATATCTATCGCGACACCAAAAAGTTTATTTCGCAAAATCCTATTCCTCAAATACTTCTTCCATTTTTTTAAGCAACTCTTTTTTGGAAACAACCCCCACGACCCTTTTTACTTCCTTGCCGCCGTTAAAAAAAACCAGCGTCGGTATATTCATGACTGTCAGATCGGAAACCAGTTCGGTATTTTCATCGACGTTTACCTTGCCTATTTTGACCTTACCTGAAAATTCTTTCGCTATCTCATCTACTACCGGAGATATCATCTTGCACGGCATGCACCACTCTGCCCAGAAGTCGACTATGGCCGGTATTTTTGATTTAATTATCTCCGCTTCGAAATTCTTTTCCGTCAATTCTATCGCATGCTTCATGATTCTGTGTTTTCTCCTATTTATCTTACGGTTATAATCAGCTGGGCAGCCTCTTTTTTATCTCTCCCAGTAATTCTTTGGGGTCATACGGTTTCGCTATGAAGAAATTACCGCCTATCTCGTGCCCTTTTTCAATCTCGTCTTTTTTTGTAAACAAACACGTCAGGAACATAACTGTGATATCTTTGGTAGCTATATCTTTCTTTAATCTTTCTGCTACATCTGATCCGCTCATGTCCGGCATAACGATATCGAGCAATACAAGATCCGGCAGCTCACTTTTCGCTAGCCGTATGGCGTCTCTGCCGTTATCGGCTTTTATGACTAAATAGCCCTCTTTAGATAATCTTTTATCCAAAATAGTCAGGATGTCCTGTTCGTCATCAACTACCAGAATTTTCTTTTTATCAGCCATATAAACCCCCTTATCCGGCGGGGACACTTTCCTTTAAAGCCACTTACATACTTCAACGGAAAATGTCTCCCTCCCGTCTTTACCGATTTCTTTAGTCTTTTGGACCGTCACAAGCGCTTTTGGTAATTTTACCCTAAGAATTTTTTTATCTTTCCGAGCAGCGCCTCCGGCTCGAAAGGCTTTATTATATAGTCGTCGGCTCCGATTTCGCTGGCCGTTTCTGAAATATGATCGGAACTTGCAGTAAATAAAACAACGGGTATATTCTTCAGCCTTTTGTCTGCTTTGATATGTTTGCACACATCGCGTCCGCTTATCAATGGCAGGCGCAGATCAAGGAATATTAAACCCGGTAATTCTTTTTCCAGCAAATCCAGTGCTTCTTTTCCGTTAACCGCTGTCAAAATTTCATATCCCGCTTTTCTTAACCTGTATGTCGTTATCCTGAGAAGGTCCGGTTCGTCATCAATAATTAAAATTTTGTTTCCCATGTCCATCCCTTTTGTTAGTCAGCGGGTAAAGTAAAATGAAATGTTGCGCCTTTGCCATACTCTGATTCTGCCCAAATTTTGCCCTTATGGGTCTCGACTATCTCCTTAGAAATAGCCAGGCCGAGACCGGTGCCGCCTGTTTTTCTGTCAACGCCTTTGTCCAGCTGTTCAAACCGCTGGAATAATTTCGGAATATCTTCGCTTTTGATGCCGATACCCGTATCTTTGACCGATACCAGGACAAAACCGTCTTCCTTTTTTGTTGTTATTTTAATACTCCCTTCCGCAGTAAATTTAATGGCATTGTTTACGATATTGTCCAGCACTTGCGTGATTCTGTCGTTATCAAATCTGACTTTGGGCAGGTTATCATCCAGGTCGATCACTAATTCAATACCTTTTTCTTCCGTCAGCGAAACCATGGTCTTTCCGACTTCCCTGATAAGTGCATTTATATCATTTTTCTGTACATGAAACGCCATTTTACCGGCCTCAAGTTTCTGAAAATCCAGAATATCATTGATGAGTCTGGCCAGTCTGTCGACGTTCCTTTTGGCTATGTCTAAGAATTCTTTTTGCTCATTTGTAATATTCCCGGCTGCTCCGTTGAGAACAATGGCAATGCCTTCCTTAATAGCCGCGAGAGGAGTCCTGAGCTCATGAGAGACAGTGGATGTAAATTCCGACTTTATCTGCAGTGCTTCCTCGAGCTTATTCTTGGCTTCCGTTAAATCTTCCAATATATTAAGAGCTGCTGCCTGCGCCTCGGTCAAATCTTTTGTGCGTTCCCCCACCTTTTTCTCAAGGCCTCTGGAAAAATCCTCGAGCTGCTCTTTGGCCTTAAGAAGGTCTTCCCGCCTGGCTTTTATATTGGCTATCATTTCACTGAATGTGTCGGCAAACTCCTCTATTTCATCACCCGTCTTTACTTCTATTTTATAATCCCAGTCTCCCGCAATAACCCGATCTGTCGCTTTATGAAGTTTCTCTATCGGCCCGACAAGAATAGTGCCAAAAAACAGCCCAAGAGGTATCATGGTGATAACAAGAAGCATTATAAGCAAAAACGAATAAAAAACCATATTACTGAGGGGCGCAAATACTTCTCCGGCGTCCTGAACAACCAATATATTCCATTGTATGTCGTTCTCCGAAAACAGCGGGGAAGAAACTTTGCTGAAAACAACAAACTGTTTCTTGTCGTGAAGGGTGCTTTTCGATAATATCATATATCTTTTTTTATTATTCAATAATCTCTGCAAATCGTCCCTGCTGGAAAATTCTGTCGATAGCGGAGTAATGCCCGTATGAAATACAATGCGTCCATTTTGCTCGATTAGTACCGCATGCCCTGTTTTGCCAATGTCGAAATTACCCAAAGTTGAAAAAAATGTCTGCGCTTCTATCGAGGCCTTACATATTCCTATTATATTGCCGCCCTCTTCCCTTATGGGAGCAGCTATGAGTAATGACCATTTTTTTGATGACTCGTCAAATTCTATGCCTCCAAGGACGTCTTTCCCCTTGCCGCCGTTATACGTTTTTTTCCACCACTCTTCGTCACCCTGGTAAAAATCCGTCGTTTTTCCCGAGGCCGCAACCAGTCCGCCGAATTTATCCGTTACGAATATTTCACCCACATCTTTTTCATCCTCGGACAGTGCTTTCAGCCTGATTCCGACATAATTTTCCAGATATTCTTTAAGTATGGGGCTGCCTTCCCGCGCCCCCGCCCACTCACTGTCCATCAAAGTAAAATAGTCCGGCATCGCCTTCTCATCCACCCCGTCATATTTCAGGTTGCTTTCTACAATTTGTTTTTTCCATAACGGGCTGTTTGAGTACGCCTTTACATGTTCCATCTCCCTATGTACGACGTCTGTTATATCAAATGCTAATGAGTCCGATATCTCCGCGTAGTTTACACCGATGATGTCATGTAATAAATTAAACCCCACCAGATAGCTCAAAACAATGCCCATCAAGGCAATGATAAAAGCAACTAGACAGATTACTGTTGTAACTTTTCTTCTGAGTCCTACTTTATGGATTTTGTCCATTTTTAGTTAATCTTTTCTCCGGATTCACTCTTCAATCGGGCAATCTCCGCTTTCAGCTCTATCATCCTGAGTTCTCTGCCTACGGTGATCTTCTGGAACCGTTCCAGCGTTCTCATTTTTGCTTCTAGTTCCTTCTCGATTCTTTTGCGCTCTGTAATATCCCGCGCTATAGTAGAAACGCCGATAATATTACCCGCGTTATCTTTTATGGGCGAAACAGTCAGAGAGACATTGATATGCTGCCCGTCTTTTTTCACTCTTACAGTCTCAAAGTGTTCAACGCGGTCGCCATTCTTAATCTTCGCGAAAATCGAAGACAATTCATCCGCCTGATCCGGCGGGATTATAATGGAGATGCTGCGTCCCTTGACTTCTTCCGCCTTATAACCATACATCTTTTCGGCGCCGTTATTCCAGCTGAAAATAGTACCGTCCGGGGT
>JAQUMG010000164.1 GCA_028718265.1 Candidatus Omnitrophota bacterium | reverse complement strand
TGGCTATTGCTGCCCCTAGGGACAGCGCCAAAAGCACAATTATAAGCCTTGAGTACGTTATCTACTGTATCTGTCATAAGATCGAAAACTACATAGTGATAATTTCAAACAGCAGAGAACAGGCTGTGGGGTTCTTGCGCGATATAAAACATGAGCTTGATAATAATGAGCTGCTAATGCAGGATTTCCCGGAGGCATGCGATAGGCAGGTTAAACCTAAGCCGTCGCCTTGGAAAGAAGGAGAGATCATTACGCCAAATAAAGTTAAGATTACCGCCCTTGGTACAGACCAAGAGATTCGCGGTAGGCGCAATAAGAAGGATAGACCTTCGCTTATAATACTGGATGACATTGAAACAACCGAGCCCCTCCAAAACCCTGAAAGTAGCAATAAACTGGAAGACTGGCTCACAAAGTCTGTCTTAAAGTCCGGTGCTACCGGAAGTAACATTATTTACATCGGTACCATACATCACTACGATTCGCTTCTTGCAAAGTTCACGGGCAATGATGCGTATCCAGGCTGGATAAAACGGATATATAAGTCAATTATAGCCGATCCGGAGCGCATGGACCTGTGGGATCAGTGGAGGCGGATCTTTAACCGCAAAGAACAGTATGAGGGGAAGGATGGTAAAGAAGGTGCCACCTTATTCTTTAAGGACAATAAGAAGATAATGCTTAAGGGGACTAAGGTGCTATGGCCTGAACGTAAAAGTTATCACGACCTTATGATTCAACGCGAAGAAGAAGGGTCTTTCAGCTTTGACAGCGAAATGCAGAACGATCCCATAAACAGGCGGGATTGCATGTTTCCTCCAGAGGATGTGCAATATTGGGACAATATGTATGGATCGGAGGAAGAATTACTCGAGGCATTACGAGCCCCAGGTAACATTGTCGAGTTCTTCGGAGGCTGCGATCCGAGCATGGGCAAAGAAAACATGCGTGGAGACCGCTCAGGCATCGTTACTATCGTGAAAGTTTATGGGGATAATAAGATGTATGTTCTTGATGCCGATCTTGATATAAGGTTACCCGATAGGCTGTATAAAGATATATTAATGCGCCACAGGCAGCGAAATTACAGCTACTTTGCCTTTGAAGTAGTAGGCGCGCAAGAGGCAATGGCGATGGCGCTACGTCAGCTTGCGATTGACGAGGGTATACCTCTCAATATATACGAGACGCGACCTTTGCTTCAGCATAAGATCACGAGAATCCAGACGCTTCAGCCAATGATAAAGAACGGAGATATCCTATTTTCAAAGACACTTTATCGTTTGCTGGACGAGATGAAGCGCTTTCCGAGAGGTAGGTATAATGATGGGTTAGATTCTCTCCATATGGCAGTGGAGGCCTGCATGAACGCACCGTCCGTAGGAATGACCTATCCGCAAGCTTTTACGAGAAATACGCCCGTAAGGGAACAATTGCATGGTGTGCCGGATTTAAGGTATACAAACTTTCCTCAAGTACACAGAGAGGTGAAAGACAGATTTGTGCCAGAAGGAGATGGCCCAGGGTTCATAATGTTGAGATAATAATTGATTAAGGCTCTAACAATTCCGAAGGCTTGACTTTGAGGGTCTTGGCCAATTTTTCAATTGTCTCAAGCTTTATATTAGGAGGATTTTTGCCCTCTATTTTTTGCAGATATTTGTAATCTATATCTGCAAGTTCGGAAAGCTTGTCTTGGGTAAGCTTGCGCTTATTGCGCAGTTCCCTCAGCCTTTTACCGAATTTAAGCCTGATAGATAGCTCCATAACACCATATTATGACACGGTGCTATATCCCTTGACACCTAACCGCAGTAAGGTGTAACATTGGGACGAAGAAAAACCAATTTTTTAAGAGGAGGAAAGGCATGAAACAAGTCCAGGAATACAAGCGGAAATGTAACGAATGCGGTAAGGTTTGGCACTCATTAGTAGCCAGAGAAAAAGAAATCAAGGCAGGCGCTAATGTTAATAACTGTCTATCAGCTAGCGAGGCAGCTAACTGCTGTGGTGATATGGGTGCTGCGACTCAGGCTGGAAGAAACGCAGATGCTCAAACAGATTTATTAGATAAGCTAAAAAAATGCCCTAATTGTGGTTCTCAAAATTACGAAGAAACCATGATGTCGTATGAGAAAAAGATATAATCTATTAGTTTCTCTATCTATCTTTAGCATAAAAAAGATATGGTATGGGGATTTAGGAGAGAAATATAAAAAGAACCGTAAGATATTCTGCAGGTTTTATCCATCATGCTCACATTATGCCATAGCAGCATTAGAAAAACATGGCTTTCTTAAAGGATGGGCATTGGCTTTTTGGAGAGTCAAGAGATGCAGGAGTGATAACACTGATACATGCATCGATTATCCATAGAAAGATACTGATTCTAAACTAATTATCTTGATAATGCTTCACGGCAAACTTATTGACAAATTGAATGGCTATGATATATTAACAGTATAAAATGACTATAATCGTCCCGAGTTAGAAGGGATAAATCCCGGACGTTAAAAAAGCAAAACCTTCGCTAGGCCTGATACGCCCGGCGAAGGTTTTTTTGTTAGAAATTGTTTTTTAGGGGGGAGCTTTAAAATGTCTTTCGAACAAGGTGGCATGGCAGATAAACTTGGGAATCGATATGAAGGACGATGGGTTGCTTATCAGTTGCTCTTGCTTATCGATGAAAGAATCCATTCTGTCACGATTGAGGCGATCGGAGATGATGAACACGGTGTTGATCTTTGGATTCAACAGAATGATGGGACTCGGGAGGCTCACCAGTGTAAAGCGCGCAATGGTAGTAAAGAATATTGGTCTGTAACAGATCTTTCAAATAGAGGTGTATTACAAAATTTAAAATCTCAACTTAGTCGTGATCCGAGTTATAAATTTATTTTTGTTTCTAGTTTAGAGTCTAGAACATTTGCTGATATGTGTGAATCTTCACGCAGAATAAATGATGATCCAAAATTATTTTATAAGGTAAAGATTGAACAAGCAGGGCAAGATGTTCAAAAGTGTTTTTATAATTTTTGCAAGGCTTTAATTCTCGATCCAAGCAATGAAGATGAATTAAGAAAAGTTTTTAATTATTTAAAAAGAACTTACATTTGGTCTCATTCAGATGATGAGGGAGCATATAAATATTTAATGGAACGCATCAGTTATCTTTTGGTTGGGGCATCAGAAGAAACGACTCTCTCTGTTTTATTAACTTATGCAGAAAATAAAAATAGATTCGGAAGCCCAATTTATGCTGACGAATTGCGAAATTATCTTATACAGCAGAATATTCATCCCCGACGGTTGGATCAAGACACGCGTATTGTACCTGCAATTCAAGTATTACAAAATCAATTTGAAGAGTCAATAAAGCCATATTTAATTAGCGGAATAACCATTAAACGACTTGAGACAGACCGGCTTGTTCAATCTATAGAGGATGGAAAGAATGTTATTTTGTTTGGTGCTGCAGGATATGGCAAAACCGGCGTTCTATTTGAATTGACAGAATATTTAAAACAAAAATGTGTTCCCTATCTTCCTATCCGGCTGGACCGAAGGCAACCCGAGAATACTGCAGCCCAATTTGGTAAAAATATGGGGCTTCCAGATTGTCCCGCTTTTTCATTGGCTGGGATGTCAGGTGGGCGACCGTCTGTATTGATTTTGGATCAGCTTGATGCCGTTCGTTGGACTAGCGTACATTCTAACAACGCTTTGGATGTCTGCAAAGAATTAGTAAGGCATATTCAATTTTTGCAACGAGATGGGAAAAAAATAACTGTAGTGCTTTCTTGTCGAACTTTTGATTTAGAACATGACCCATCAATTAAAAATTGGCTTGCCGATAACAAACAAAAAGTATTTGATAAGATCGAAGTAAAAGAGCTCCCTAGTGACAAGGTAAAAGAATTGGTCGGTCCCATATTTATGCAAATGACAACAAAAGAAAAGAGTCTTATTGCGTGTCCACAAAATTTAGCAATTTGGATGGAATTAAGGCGAGCGGGAACAGCGCCATCTTTTCAAACCGCAACAGGGTTAATGCGGGAATTTTGGAAAGATCGTCGAACAAAGTTAACTAACGAAGCACACATAACATCTGAACAAATTGATCAGATGTTATCAGTATTGATTAGGTACATAGAAAGTAATGGAAAAATTTCTGTCCCTGAGCGGATAGTATTATCTTGGCCTAACGTAATAGATGCTTTTTGTTCTTATGGCATCTTACAAAAAAACTCTCGAATGATTAATTTTTGTCACCAACGTTATTTGGATCATTTGATTGCTAATAATTTGTTGGAACAAATTGATGTAGGAACAGGAAACGTTTTGGATTGGTTAGGGAC
>JAQUMG010000163.1 GCA_028718265.1 Candidatus Omnitrophota bacterium | reverse complement strand
TCTCCTCGCGTCTAGCAAAATTCTTTACGCCTTTCGCTGCGGTAAAAAGCGGGGACGCTTGAACTCGGCTGGCACTGCCGTGCCGCCTCATCCCGCCATAGGCGGGACCGCTTCGCGGACAGCAAGCGTCCTATTTAACCGCTTTTTACCTTGCTCAAGGCTGAATTTTGCAAGGTCGCTCGTAGAATATAAAGTTCAATATACAAGGTATCAGCCTTGAACATGTCAAAAAGGAATCCGGTGCTTTTCGCAGCGACATGTCGATTTTAGGCGAAGCAGCTTGAGCGATGAGGGAATCCCGAGGTCCCGCGAAGCGGGGCAATCTCGGGATGGCGAAGCTGACAGAGCCCCGATGGAGAGCCCATCGGGGCGAGTTCTGCAGCCACCGAGTCGCGAAAGACCTTCGCCGTAAAGAAATCGACTAGGAGCGAGGAAAATACCGGATTCCTTTGATATGCGCCCGCCACAAAGCGTTGGCGGGTCCGCCTCTGGCGGAAGCGGAATATCGGCAGTTAAAGCGTATTTTCGGAAATGGTCCAAAAATTAATAGTTCGCATTATTTACTTGACAAATAAGCATATATGGTATACAATAACCCCCGATAGTAAATAGAGGGGAAAGATCTTAGACCGCAAGGTGGGGAATATTCGTCTTGCGTTTTTTGTTTTTTGATCGTTATTTACTATAGTTCTAGGGAAAGGAGGTATAGTAAATAATGACAAAAGGAAAAGTTAAGTGGTTCTCGGACCAAAAAGGCTATGGTTTCATTACACCTGATGACGGAACGAAAGATGTTTTTGTTCACCACAGCGTGATTCAAGGCGAAGGCTTCAAGACTTTGAAAGAAGGCGAAGAAGTCGAGTTCGTGGTTGAAAAAGGCCCAAAAGGTCCGCAGGCAACGACAGTAACAAAGCTTTAATACAGCTTTGACATAGTAAGATAAGGCCCGGCTTTCACAGCCGGGCCTTTTTTTATTGTTTTCCGTACGAGTGTTTGTTAAAATAGCTTATCAAGGATAAGGAAGGGTTTTATGACATTAAGAGAAAGCATGGAAAAACAGGGAAACTGGCTGTTTAAATGGCGGAGTTATTTTCCTTTACTAGGAATTCCTGTATTGCTTATGGCTCTGAGTAACGCAAACTCTATTGAAAAAACATATGGGGATTTGGCAGGTGGATTATGGGGCATTCTTTGCATTTCGATATCTTTTCTTGGGTTTTCGATCCGCTGTCTTACGGCCGGCTATGTTTCTGCGGGAACATCCGGGAGGAATACTCAATCCCAGGTAGCAGAGATGTTGAATACAACGGGCATGTATTCTTTGGTACAGCACCCGCTTTATTTGGGAAATTTTATTATTATGCTCGGGTTGGCGCTGTTTACCCAGGTATGGTGGTTTGTCCTGATAATCTGCCTGGCGTTTTGGATATATTATGAACGTATAATTTTTGCCGAAGAAGAATTTCTGACAGGAAAATTCGGTGATTCATTTTTGGATTGGACCGCGAAAACTCCGATTTTTTTTCCTAATTTCCGCAAACTGGAAAAACCGGCGTTACAATTTTCGGTGAAGACTGTTTTACGGAGAGAATTTTCGACCTTCTTCGCAATAATCGTATCTTTTACAATTCTTCACACAGTCATAGATATAATTACAGAAGGAAAACTAAAAATAAGTTTGTTATGGATAATATTTTTCGGCGGCGGTTTAATAATATATTTGATATTGTATTTCCTGAAGAAAAAAACCAGAATACTCCACGTTAAAGGTAGATAAATGAAAAAATGGTATTTCAGGACATCCGTACTCGTGATTGCCTTTTTATGCGTCGGGCCGCTTGCCCTGCCGCTCGTTTGGATTAACCCCGGCTTTAGCAGGACCAAAAAAATAATCATAAGCCTTATTATTGCGGTTTTAAGTTATTATATGTGGGTCCTGTTCATGAAATCATTGAACGCCCTCGGAAGTTACTACGAGTTCCTGCAGCAGCTGTATTAAAAACTCCCACCCCATGAAATTTTCTGCTCCTTTTCAAAAAACACTTGACAAGTATATGCTTATTGCATATACTTGTATGCAGAGAGCATATAGGAGCGGGGAAAAGTGATCACAAAAAACAGAGCCAAGCTTCTGAAGCTTTTTTACGCCCATCCTGACCGCGCATTTTATATGCAGGAGATAGGAAGGGTCCTTGGCAAGAAGCCCGGCGTCTTTCAGAGAACACTGAATAAGATGGAGGAGCAGGGCATTCTGCGGAGTGAGTATAAAGCCAACGCCAGATATTTCAAGGCCAATACGAAATACCCTATCTATAAGGAATTAAAGAGTATAATATTCAAGACGAGCAGAGCGCTCGTCATTTTTATTTTACTCATATTTACGGCGCTTCACGGTTTTTGCGAAGAGGCGAATCTCCTGCCGCTGTCCCTTGAGGATGCGATCAGAATAGCGCACAAAAATAACAAAACAATTCAGATTCAGGAGAAAGAAGTAATTGCGGCCAGGGCAAACATACTCGACGCGCAAAGCGTGTTTCTGCCGCAATTAGGCGTAGGAGCAAGCTATACCCACAATGATCAGATAACCCCCGTATCCAATTTGTTATCGAACGCCGGAAAGAGAGATCCGCACATTTTTACAGGATATAAAAATGACAACAAGGCAAACGCCTCCGTTAATACTAACTTATTTGACGGCGGCGCGAATTATGCCAACTTAAACCAGGCTCAGACAAATTTGAAAATACAGTCGGAAACACTCCGCGCCAGAAAACTGGACATAGAATTCGAGGCAAAAAGACTGTATTACGGCCTTCTGCTTGCATACGAAACCGAGCGCATTACGCAGGACCTGGTGGATCAGGCTAAGGCCCATTATGAAGATGTTAAGGCAAGATATGAACAGGGGACATCATCGCGGTTCGATCTCCTTCAGTCGAAAGTTCAGGTTTCGAAGCTGATACCGGAACTCGTAAAGGCAAAAAATGCCATTTACCTTATAATGGCTGATTTCAATAAATTACTCAGCTTAAGAGTACAGGACCCGGTCAGGATTCAGGGCAAGCTGGTATATTCGCCCATAGGTATTAATGAGGAAGCGTTTTTGAAAGAGGCCTATTTGGGCAAACCCGAGATGATTCTGAGATCACTGGGCGTAAACATGAGCAAATGGTCTATTGAGACAGCGAGAGCCAACGGTATGCCTCAGATAGATACCAATTTTGATTATACCTGGCGATCTAATGATATCAGCAATATGATAAACAGGAGGCACTCTAACTGGGATTTCGGAATAGCGGTGACGATGCCCATATTCGACGGATTTTCCACAAAAGCAAAAGTTGATGCGGCAAGGGCCAAGTATGCGCAATCTAAACTGGAAAAAGCCGACGTGGCGGATCAGATAGCGGTAGATGTAAGGCAGGCGTGCCTTGATTTAGCGGAATCGGAGGCTATTATAAAATCCCAGGAAGATAGCATAGTGGAAGCGAGAGAAGCGATGAAGATAGCGGTGATAGGTTATGATAACGGCGTAACGACGAATCTCGATGTCCTGGACACCCAGGTATCTTTAAGTCAGGTGGAAAAAAATCTCGCCGAGGGAACCTATGATTACCTGATGGCGCACGCCAGCCTGGACAGAAACCTGGGGCGGGAATACGCAGTGCGCCCGGTGAACGCCGATACACAAGTGATTCTACATGGAGGAACTGATGAAAAAAAAGATTAAAGCGATAGCACTTCTGATCATTATAGCGGTAGCCGCAACCGGAATATTTCTTTATATCAAGAAGGAGCACGACGGCAATAACAAGATTATAAAAGTATCCGGCAATATTGAAGGCAACGAAGTGCGCGTGGCATTCAGGGTAGGCGGGCAGATCGAAGAATTGCTGGCGGACGAGGGATATGTTCTTAAAACAGGGGATATTGTCGCCAGACTGAATAAAGATGAGCTGACAAAGATCAGAGACGAAGCGGCAGCGTCTTTAAAATTGGCGGAATACCAATATAAACTGGATAAGCTCGATTACGAAAGGGCAGAGAATCTTTACCTGGCGGGAGCTATTTCCGCCCAGAAAAGAGATACGGCGCTGACCACAAAAGATACCGATGAAGCCAATATAGAGCAGCTCAAGGCCTCTCTGGCGCTGGCAGAGGTAAGACTGGGATGGGCCGATCTGGCGTCTCCCTTAAACGGTTATATAACGGTGAAAAGTTCTTTACAGGGTGAAGTAGTGCAGGATGGTACGCCGGTATTTACGGTGGTGGATTTAAATGATCTCTGGGTTACTGCTTATATTAATGAAAGCGACCTTGGCAGAGTAAAGTTAGGCCAAAAAGCGCGTGTTCAGACGGACAGCTA
>JAQUMG010000162.1 GCA_028718265.1 Candidatus Omnitrophota bacterium | reverse complement strand
CAGGCCGGCCGAGGTATACGGGAAATCGATATAATCCGATCCGCTTCCCGTACCTGCGAAAGTGATTGTACCCGTACCTTTAATCCAGTTAAGATAACCGCCTCCCGAATCCTGATCATAAACATAGCCCCATATGGTCCAGTTAACGGCTGAGCCGGCATTGTCTATGATAATATTGCCTGTGGAATCTATGTCAAAATAGAGATCTCCTTTAACTACTATGGAAGGCGTGTTCGTTTTGGTATAGATGGTCCAGTTTCCTGCCGCGGTAACCATGAATACCAGATTACTATTAAAAACATAGCTGCCCGCGGAAAACGTAAAATAGGATGCGGTTGTGCCTTGGGATACGATTCGGACAGTCTTACCGTAAGTTCCGGGAGCTAAACTCACGTTGTAATACAAGTAGAGATGGATATCAAAGGTCGTGTTTTTCCCACGAACAACACCGCCGTAAGACTGGATATATTTAGAGGCGCTCTGAAGGACACCGTTATCCTGCAGGGTAGTCGGGCCGGGCACCCAGATATTGCCGTTTGACGTCAATGTTCCCGCAATTGTAAGCGAATGGGTGAAATCGTTGCGGCCGGTATTTGTTATCGTCACGTTGCCGCCGACCGTAACTTCGAAGTCATAAAGGTCGGTATTGGCTATAGAGTTATAATTTCCGGTTCCGGTCATCTTAAGCAGGGATAAGTTACAGTTAAGAGCCGCCGCGCTAGCGAAGTCGAAACTCCCGCCCACCGTCCAATCCCCATCGCCCATGGAAACCTGTTTATTGGCGAATGTAACACTGCGCGATACGCTTATATTATTATCGTTATCCGCCGCATCGAAGTGGCCGTCGGTCGAATAGTCACCGGTGTAGCCGGAGGTGCAGGAGATGCTTCCGACAACCGCTGTAGCATTGATAACGCATTCGGCGACGCCGTTTCCGCCTACTCCGCCGTCGAATATTACGTCTGTACCGCCTGTCGGAATTATACCATCGATGTTGGCAAGACCGCCGGATGAATATGACCAATTAGCGGGGTTATTCCAGCTGGCGGAAGTTGTAGTGGCGCCCCCTATCCAATAGAGTGTTTCGGGGTTAAAGAGAATGTTTGTGTTATAACCGGAATTCGTGCAGTTATAGGCCGCGTCTACCCTTGAATATCCGCCAGCATCACAGTATTTAAGGCTGACATAATCTGCGTAAGCATAACTTGTCACTCTTAAATACCACGTATCAGTAGCATTAAAAGTAAGAAGGTCTCCGTATTCGCCAAGCAGCCTGGCGCTGCCGTCGACTGTAAGGATCGTTCCGTTCATCGCATCGGCATCAGCGATAATTGCCGCGCCGGTTCCGATAACAAGCTGAGCGGTAATAGTGATGGTTTTGGCGTTAAAATCGAGCGTTCCGGCCGTGGCATTAAAGCTGTACATGCTGGTATTTGCCGCGAACTGGAGCAGGCCCGCACCGGTTTTATTTACCCTGTATAACGAGCTTGCGCCCGGATTCACTGTCTGGGTACCGGAGGGCTTAGTAAAGTCTACTGTGCCGGATCCATGCGTAAACGTGCCGGAATTGGCAAAATCGCCGTCTATATAGATCATATTAGCGGCTGTAATAAGGGTACCGTTTGCCCCTATATTCAGGTCGCCGTCAAGCGTAGCATCCGCGTCATCGAGGGTAAGGGTACCGCCGAGGGTAAGGGAGCATGTATTGGATGAGCCTATATTAAGCTCACCTATTGTATAATCGGCAGCCGTGGTTACTGTTGCGCCGTTCAGGTTAATTGTTACCCTGTAAGCATTGGTATTGGGAACCTGGTCACCGGTCCAGTTAGCGGCATCCGCCCAGTTATTGGTCGATGCCCCGCCATCCCACTCGACAGAAACCTCATCTTCTGTGTTATAGATATAACCGCCCTCTTTCGAGACAATGGACTTTGTCTGGCGCAGGTCAAGTAGCCCGCATGTCCAAAGCCTTACCGTACCGTTAGGGGCATATAGCGATCCATTTATGGTTATGGGATTTTTATTGAATGTTTCGAGGTTAATTGAGCCTGCAGTAGTGGTTAAACTGACGTTCTCTCCTATGGTTATGGAGCCTAAAAGAGCATATATAGATATATTTGCATCTTCATTGTAGAGAATTGAGCCGAAGCTCTCATCGGGCGGGCCCAGGATCAATATGGATGTTCCTATACCCGTAGACTCAACTATATTTATATCTCCTGTGGTCTTTCGTATGTTAAGGTTATCTGTATCCACCACTATAGGGTTGCCGTTGGTGCCGAACTGGTTTGCTGTTAAAGTAAGCGTAGGAGCGCTTATTATAACCCCGGGGTTAACATTGAGCATGCCGTCCGTCTTCAACGTCACATCTGCGGTCTTAAGGTAATTTACGTTTACCCCTTCTCCCAATATATTAATATAAGGATCATTATCAGTTATATTTTCTATATATAGCGTGTCTGAGCGCCTGTATAGTTCGATCTTAGGAGTATTTAAGGTGATATTCTCGGCTGTGGTAAATAAAAGATTAACGGAAAGACCGGACTTCACCATATTATTATTACCGAGTATATTTGGAGCATATAATGATATAGAGCCGTCCGTATTGGTTACGGGAGCCTGAATATTTATCTCTTCCCCCGCCTTTATGGATGCCGTGCGTGTGAAAATCAGCTCTTCCTTCACATATACCGATTCTGAAGCCTCTATCTCTACGGTGCCTTCCTCGGCTTCCATGGTGCCTGAAGCCTGTATATTACCCTCGGCCCTTACCCTTATCACTCCGCCTTCACTTACCAGCTTGGTGGCCTTCACTATACCGGTATTATTTACCGCGTTTTCGAAGATATCATGAGCGGTCTTAGCGGACATAAATACCTGGTGGGCCTGCAAAGTACCGGAATTGGCCACGGCGTCTTTTACGGTGTTGCCTTCCGCGTCTATAACCATACCCGATGTAGCCTCCGTGATCTCGATGTTAATGAATCCCCTGGCATCGAAAGCGACTACGGTCTTATCCCCGGATGCCAGATGTATAGTGCCGGCTGTCGCGATAATTATGCCCCTGTTCTCAACAGCCGAACCGATTAAAGCAATATGGGTTCCTAAAATGCGGCCTTCATTCAAAATCTTCGCGTAATCGTTATTGAGATTTTTCATGAGTTCATAGTTGCCGTTTATAAAATTATTGTTCGCGATGTCCAGTGTGGAGGCGACCAAAGTATTGACATTGACATTGGCAGTGGGTGTGAAATTTATTCCGTTTGGATTTATCAAAAATAGAATTCCGTTCGCGGACAAAGTCCCCGCGATAACTGAAGCATCGCTTCCCGTAACCCTGGAAAGAACGGAGGCTGAAGCATTGGGCTGGATAAAGTTTACAGTTTCATTCTGTCCAATATTGAAGGATGAAAAATTTATGATGGCCTTATCGCTAGCGGTGATGTTCATGGTAAAAGAGTCCGGCGTCTCTATGGACACACTTCCGTTCTCTACTTGAGCGTCCTGCGGAAGCGCGAACACACAAGTCCCGCTCATCATCACTAACGCCAGGAGTGTCAGAAGCATCTTTTTCGTTTTCATCGTAATTCTCTCGGTTTTCCTTGTTGTTCATCTTTTGTATTTCTATTGTTTATCAATATCTATATATAGTATAACATACGTTATATATATGACAATGGATATACCTCTGACTTTTTCATATTTAACGCATACTTACTTTTGGAGACTTTTACAGGATGGCAAAAAAAATTATTACCCGACGGGAAATTGAGAAAAACCGATTTTTTTAGAAATAATTATTGAAGATGTCGATTACTGCGGAGGAGACTCTTTCGGCAAGATTATCTGGTGTTTGAAGCTTATTTTCTACTCTTTTAACGTCATATTTTGCTAGCCCTATGGCGGTGCAGAGCCTTACGCTATCGAGTCCGGAGACCTCTCCCCTTAGCTCTCTGGAAACCCCCATCTTTACCGGACACGATATCCTCTCTTCTAGGTATTCTATAACGCCATCCGTAAAGATTATGCCGCCTGTTACTACTACCGATCGCAGATTATTACCGGTTGCGCGAAAATTTTCTATCTTTGCGAGAAGCTTGGAGACGATATCTTCGAACGCTCTGCTGGATCTGAAATTGCCTTTAAAATCTTCCGCTCCTGACATTAGAATTTCCATATCACATAACGCTCCATCAAAAAATATCGACATTTCTGTGAGCGCGGCTCCTATGTCGAGGAGAAATACTCCGGACTCCTTTTCTTCCCTGTCCAGCACGACGTTTCCATCAGCTATGCCTGTATAAACAACCTTCACGTCATCGTAACCCGCGCTGCTGATGCATTTCAAAATATTCTGCACGCTGTTTGAAGGCG
>JAQUMG010000161.1 GCA_028718265.1 Candidatus Omnitrophota bacterium | reverse complement strand
TTTGGAGATAAATCCGAACAATGGGTGGACCTATTACGAGCGCGGCCAATGCTACCTGGCAAGCGGGGAGCGCGAAAAGGCGCTTGCTGATTTCAAGAGGGGATGCAGTCTGGGAAGCAAAAATTCATGCCGTCTGCTCGATGTTATTAAAAGAAGCGGTTGATTAAGATGATATCCGGATTTATGCAGAATGAACCCTCTCCATAGGGTGCCATTCTTTTTTCCAGTCGAAAGACTCAAGCCCATGGAAATTTTTTTTGTAATCGTAAAATGAGGGCTGCCTATAGGCATATCCCGGGTAAAGGTATGCCTTTTTATTTTCCAGAGAATAGATGATCTCGAGAAGCAGCATGTATATCCCTAAGCTTCTCCTGCCGTAAGACAGGTCAAAAAAAGTGTATACGCTAGATGTAGCCGCTTTTCCTATATCAAGATAACCGACACCGATCAGTGCGCCGCCGTTGTAAAGATCGAATTCGATGGCCTGGCATGGTACGGTTGAAGGGTTAAAAGAAAGGAAGCTGTACAGGGAATCAGGGATGTTGTCCCTGAATCGCATTTTGTGTGCGTCAAATAAGCGCTGCTTATTATCATCAATGGATGCTTCTCCTATCTTTACCTTGAGGTCGCTGTTTCGCCTTAGAACTCTTTTCTGGCTTTGAGAAAACTTAAACTTCTTAAGATTTATTCTCAGCGGAATTACATCACAGTAACTATTATCATGACAGCTCCTGTCGTAACGAAAAAAGAGTGTCCCGAAATGCCTGAATCCATAAGACCACAGTATATCCATATCTTCCGGGGATACCATGGCACACTCGAAGCTGTCATGAATCATGAGAAATCCTGTGTTCAATTTATTATATCATCTTTATCTATATCAAACTGGCGGCCAAGATCAAACAGTTCGTTATGTACTGCTCGGAGATAGAATTGATATTTGTTATAGATTGATGTATGGAAACGCCAAATCAAAAAATTACGGAATTTGAAATTTCAGGCATGACATTATCTGATAATAATTTTGAACCTGGATATTTTTCTAGAAATACCCACCTTCAGACCTACTTTGCCTCATCGCGTCTGCGCTTGCTCGGACGAAACAGGATGAAGGAGGCCGCGGAGAAAATGCTGATCGACGCTGGCAATCAGGTCCGCCTTCTGGGATACTATTCCCGTCACTCCGGGGGCCGGGCAAAGGGTACCGTAACTTTGCTTCACGGCTGGGAAGGCAGTTCAGAATCAGCCTATGTTCTTTCCGCTGCAAAATGTCTTTTCTTAAAAGGCTATAACGTTTTCAGGTTAAATCTCAGAGATCATGGAGACAGTCATGATCTGAACGAGGGGTTGTTCCATGGAGCCCTGATAGATGAGGTGTTCAATGCCTACCTTAGAATAACGGAAATGTCTCCGGCGTCACCGCAATTCCTTATGGGGTTTTCTCTCGGCGGCAATTTTGCTCTGAGGATAGCGCTTCTGCAGTCTAAAAGGCGGATTCAAAATCTGAAGCGTGTTGTTTCGATCAGTCCGGCGCTTGACCCATATAAGGCTACTGTATCCATAGACACCCGGTATCATATTTATAGACGATATTTTCTTAAAAAGTGGAAACGCTCACTCATAAAAAAACAGGCGTTGTTTCCATCCATGTATGACTTTGGCGAAGTGTTGAAAATGGATACATGCCTGGCCATGACAGAGGCTGTCATGATCTATTATCCGGAGTTTAAAGATTATCGAGACTACTTCAACCACTATACACTTCTAGGGGACATATTCAAGGATCTTGACGTTCCTGTCACCATTGTCTCATCCGAAGACGACCCGGTTATCCCTATAGAGGATTTGAGAGAATTAAGAAAGAGCGACTTGCTCAATGTTTACATTCAGAAATACGGGGGACACTGCGGCTTTTTTAACGCTGTTCCTTTCGACTGCTGGTATGAGAGTGAAATTGAACAAATTCTTCTGTCTGAAATCAGTTGATTAGCGGTTATAGCTTCACTCGTGCCTGACCTTGTCCCTGATAGCCTTTGTTTCTCTTTTCAGATTTTCATACATTTTAACTGACAGAATGTCAGAGTGGCAGGGGAGCAGTGAATTATTGTGAAAAAGCGGCTCGTTTACCAGGTCATAATGAGAACACTCGACAGCTTTGTCCCATAATGCCGTGCCCGGAATAGGTGAATATTCAGCAATCACAGGGGTTGCTTTCTGCGCATCGACAAAATGAATAGTATCAAGCACTTCCTCTGCGGATTGGCCCGGCAGTCCACACATGACATAAACGCCTATGTCCTCCGTCCTGTAACCGGCATTTTTAAGATGAACAACGGCCTCCTCAAGGTGTTCGTTCCTGACTTTTCCGCCGGTTTCCGATTGTCTTTCAACATTTGATGTTTCAAAACCAAAACGAATGGTTCTGAAACCGGATCGGTAAAGAAGATTGGCGACCTTCTCGCTTACCTGACTTAGGTGCAATCCGTTAGGGCAATGGAAACTTAAGGATAACCTGCGGTTAATGACTTCTTCCATAAAAGGTATAATCATCTTATCCGGTTCTATTAAAAGCGCGTCGTCGTAAAAAGAAAAGTTGTTTACCCCGAGAGTCCTGTTCCAGTGTTCAATTTCATCCACTACCATGATGGGGTCTCGTTGCGAATATTGTGGAAATAACAGCTTTGAGGCGCAATAGGTGCATTTAAAGGGGCATCCCCTGGCGGTAAGTATCGGAAGTTGATCAGGCCGATTTAAGAGATCGTAGGAGGGATAGGGAAGCGAATCAAGCTTTGTAATGTCGGGTACGAAAGATATATTGCCATGCAAAATATCGCGTATGATGCTTTCCATCCGGCTTTCCGCATTGGATGAGATCAAATAGTCAGCCCCGGACTTTTTGGCATGTTCCGGACATAAAGTAACGTAATTGCCCCCCAGAAGGACAGGGGCATCGGGGAAAACATTTCTGGTTAACTTTATCGTCTCAAATACCCCTGGATACCAGTAAGACATTTTCGACGTAATAAAGATGAAAGATGGATGCCCCGCTCTCCTGAGTGATTCTAAAAAACAGTCGGGGGTTATCCCGTAACGCTTGTAATTTTTGTTGACGAATTTGATAGGGGAGGGTTTGTCGATTATTTCTTTGTGAAATTGGCCTTTGCCAGAAAAATGCCTCTTGGGATTTTTTATCCGGGAATTTTTGATCATGTCAGGGTGATAGGGGTCAAGGCAATCTATAAAAGTGACTTCGTAGCCGTTCAGGCGAAGATAGGATGCTATGTAAAGAATGCCGATTGGTTTAGCCCAAAAATCATAGGCCGCAAAATCATGTATCCAGGGATTGATCAAAATAATATGTTTTTTCATTGTCGTTTGTCTGGCCCGATAGACAAGTCAGAGCATGCATTATGTTGGACTGTCTAAGTTATTGCAATACCGTTATAAATACAAAAATCCTTGTGAGCATAAAAACGTTTACCATATAACGCCATATATGCTATATAAATCTTTAGTTTGAACAGTATAATAGTGTAAATAGGATTAGCCATGAAAGATCTGCCGTCAAAAAAATATATATCCAGTGTAGAACTGGTAAAAAAAACAGGAATATCAAGAGCTACATTAAATAATTATATCAAACTGGGGATTATTGCAAAACCAATTATTGAAAAGCCTCCGGCCGGAAAATCCAAAGCCAGGCGCATCGGTTATTTTGATGACACGATGACGGACAGGATTTTCGAAGTTATTGCCATGAAAGAGCAAGGCCATTCCATATCAGAAATTGTAACTATTTTGAGAAATAAAGATGCAGCTCAAATCGAGACCGGGCAGTTAGAGCTGTTTTCCAAACATCCGGAAAAAGAGGAAACTCACAAAAAAGCACCGGATGTTCAGGAAACCCTCCAGGAAAAGATCAAAGGAGGAAAACAGGTAGGAGAAATCATCGGGGAGCAGCATTCCAGTGAAGATACACAACCTGCATTTAAGAATAGTGCCAAATTCCACTATTTTTCCATTGTCGTCGCAAAATTGAAAGATGCGGTCAGGCTTTCCTCTGAGCTGCCAACATCTTATTATGCCTTCTTTTCCGAATACTTATGGGGTAACGCCCGGAAAGTGCTCAAAGAATACCACGGCGTATGGGGGAATAGCACAGAAAACAGGCTGATCTTCTTTTTTATCAAAGGGGATGAAACTTCGTCATACATTTATGACTCTTTTTGTGCTGCCGTAGAGCTGAAAAAGTTAATGCTGGAAACTGAAAATATATTTAGTGAAAAGAAAATCTACAGCGAAGACATGCGTCTGAACATGGGAATAGTTGAGGGATACGGTTTTTTAAAAGATATGAGCGCCGAAAAGCCAGGTACAATAACAG
>JAQUMG010000160.1 GCA_028718265.1 Candidatus Omnitrophota bacterium | reverse complement strand
TTCCCGCCAGAGGATAATACAGATAACCGTCGGGATTTATCCTGACCTTCCGCGTAAGATTGGGATGGTTCCATATGCTGATCTCCAGCACATCACCTATGCACAGATAATACTCCTGCACCTGGGCACTGTCACCTACTATGGGAAACTGCCATCCCATAACGCGCGTGCCCCTATCCCTGAATCCTTGAGCGAATATCTGCGAAGAGAATAAAGCGGTTAATAATGACAGGGCTATGTAGGTCTTAAATAGAGCTTTCATCCAGCCTCTTGGAAATGTTACACTAGATATAATATATAAATATTTAATTTGATTGTAACAAAAGTATATCACAAAGAAAATATTTAGTCAACGCCGCTATCCTTACTGGATCCTTACTGGACACGTCATCCTTATTTTTTTAAGTTTTTTTACAAAAAAACACATTTCTGTAATTTGTGGCTAACGGATGAGGTGACAATACCGGAGGAAATAAGACATTCTTACGTCCGATAGTTTCAGGGAACATTGCTTCGTCAACGGCAATTACGGAAAAGCCTCTGCTTTCTAAGATCATAGAAAAATCGCTACCGAAGATCCTAAGATGGTCCCATTGGCCAAAATACTTTATTCTGTCTTCCGGTGTAATGATAGTCGGATCTTCAAAAGTTAATTCTGTATTATCCTTCTGCGGTACGGTAAAAATACCATAGCCATCCGGGGATAATATCCTGCGTACTTCCTCGATAGCTTTTTTATAATCGGCTACATGTTCCAGAACATCGAAAGCAATTACAGTGTCAAATGTTCCTTCTTTGATTTCCGGCATATTGGAAATATCGATTTTATAGTCGCAATCATTCCGCAAAAGATCAGCCGTAGAATAATTGGAGGAGATATTCTTCAATATCCCGCTTATTGCGTCCTCGGGGGCAAAATGCAGTATCCTTTTATCCCGCACTGTATTTTCAAACGGTATATTACCGGTATTTTGAATAGCGGCAATGAACAGCCTTTGTCTGACACTGGTATGACATACCGGACAATTGACATATTTATGCCAGGGATCGCTTAGAAAACGGCGGCCGCTCCAACCGCAAACGTTGCATTGTACCTTTTTAGGATAGGCTAAAAAATCGGCCTCAACAATGGACCTTGCTTTTTTTACAAAGGATTTCAAAATTTTTACCGGCAAGGCCTTATGTATACTTATCACGTCTCATCCTCTGCCGCGGCTATCATGAAAAGTTTGAGTATATTTCTAAACATTCCACTTCCCCGGCGGATCTAACAGCAAAATTATAAGCAAAGGAACGAAAATTATGAGCATCGCGCCCATGACGAATATTTCGTGCGGGAATTTCTGCATCGGCGAAAGGAGCATGATCGCGATACCGATGGTCGGAATCAGCAGGAATGTCACGAGGAACCACCAGGCGGCCTTACTGCCTTTGTTGATCTTGTCCGCGGATAAGAGAAGGATCGCCATGATCAATGTATAGGTCACTAGCTCGCCTCTTTCCATTGCCAATAGTACCAATAAAACGACCACTGCGGCGATCGCCAGCCACTTTATCATGACGCTGGCCGCCATTGTCATCTTCTTCATCCTTGCCCCCTCTCATGTTATGGAACGGACTTGTCTGTATCCATATCCCAGCTAACAATATACATTATAACGGCATCTAAGTAAAATGCAAAACTCACGCTACGGTTAAATGCGATCTCAAAAATTTTTCTGTCGCTTTTATAGTTTCCTCTTTCGCTTTAGCAGGGCTTTGGGCTATCCACATCGTGAAATTGTAAAGTTCCTGCGTGTCCACCGATAGCCATTTCCTGTTTTTGTGCAGGACCACAAATAATGTCGTCATGGCTATGCGCTTATTACCGTTCTGGAACGGATGATTTTTCACCATGAGATAAAAAAGGACAGCCAATTTTGAGATCAGGTCACGGTATGGCGATCTCCCGCCGAACGTCTGGAACGGCGCGGCAAGACAGCTTTCCAGGATATTGGGAAAACTCGTTGAGAAATCCGGTATCGGCTCATTAAAAGACATCATCTCCTGCGCAAGACGGAACGCCACATATTCTACCTCTTTTATCGTTACAGTCTTCATCACGTATTGCCCAGCATCTTCAGTGTATCTCCGTATTCCCTCACGGTCTTCCTTACAGCGGCGTCTATCTCTTTCTTCTGGCTATCTTTCAGCGTTTTGCCCAATATGCTGTCTAAATACTTGCGTGGTATGGCAAAGCTCCGCCCTATGCGTATGGCCTTTATCTGACCCTTCTTGACCTTTTTGTAAACGGCTATCCTGCTTATACCGAGTATGCCGGCAAGCTGCTGTATGCTGATGAACCCATTTACCGCCATATGGCGCCTTTCGTTAACTTCATGGAGATAGGTTAACAATTGTTAATCTATATAGATAAGGTTAACATACAATCACTGAAAATGCAAATAATTATCGCTCTGCCGCTCCGGCCTCTTTTTTTAACGCGCCAAGCGCGCCGTCGTAATCTGGCCCGGAGCTCAGCTCTTTTACGATCTGCGCATATTTAACAACGTCATCTTTCCCTATAATGAATATCGCCCGGGCGAGCAATCTCAACTCTTTTATAAGCACCCCGTAATTCTGACCAAAGCTTGCGTCCCGGTGGTCCGACAATGTCTTCACTTTCTTGATATCGAATTCCTGGCAAAAACGCTTCTGCGCGAACGGCAGGTCCATGCTGATAAATATGATCGCTACGTCTTTCGAGACCTTTGCTGCCTCGTCGTTAAAACGCTTTATCTCGGTATCGCAGACAGGCGTATCGAGCGACGGGACGGAGGCTATGAGTTTGATCTTTCCGCTAAAATCTGAAAGGCCCTTCGTTTCCATATCCTGCGAAAGCGCCTGAAACGCCGGGGCCTTCTGTCCGGGGCTGATCGCCGGGCCCTCAAGCGTTAAACCCTCCCCCTTCATCGTAATGACTTCTTTTCTTTCCACGATAAACCTCCTCTTATTTTTCTACCGGTATCTCTTTTTTAATGAACCATGCCTTGACGGGCGCGGCCTTGTCTCCCTGGATCTCAACCTTTCCGCCCTTGACCGTTCCTCCTGTGCCAAGGAGCGTCTTCAACTCCCTGGCAATGTCATCCAGCCGTTTTGCCCTATAAGTATGCAGTCCGGCTATGACAGTGACGGACTTACCCATTCTCTTCTCTAAATATATCTTCGGTTTCGGCGATCTCGGATTATTTTTCATCATAAAAATTCAATGTCGGCAACCTTCTCCTTGAACTTGCCGGACCATTCGGGATTTGTATCCAGTATCGGCAGTTGAAAAGCTTTTGAACTGCCCGGCTTCACGGAATTGGGCTTATCTTTGGTTCCCAGTATAGGCGCTATCGTACCCTCGGCGATACACCGGTCATTTTTATCAAAATAATAGACGGCCAACGTCAATTTGATCACGGTCTTATCTCCGGCGTTATTGATCGTCCCGTAGAAATATTTTGTCGCCGCCGAGGACTTTAAGTCCGTTTCTTCCAGTGTCCCGATATCTGTGACGGTAATATACTTCTTAACATAATCCGCCTTAGCGGGATCTCTCTTCAACTCCGAACTGACGCTTTTATCATACTTAATAGCCGAAGCGCCTTTTAGAAAATTGGAAGTTCCGATAAATATTAACACTAAGAAAACGAGCGCCCCTATGCCGCCCAGTAATATCAATAATAAATTCTTATATTTTTTTACATCATCGGCCGGTTTTTTAATAAATTCTCCGCAATACCGGCATTTGATCGCGTCCGCCTGTATCTCCTCGGCGCAAAACGGGCATTTTCTCATTTGTCCGGAATATTTTTTTAACCCGGCATGCAGGACCTTGCCTTGCTCCTCTATGGTTTTTGCGGTATTATCGACGGAAGCGGCGCGTTCCAAAGGTTCAAAACAATATTCACAGGCCGGCGAATACTTATTGGTCTCTTTGCCGCATTTAGTACAAATTATCAGATCGCTCACTATCTATTCTCCCTCTTTGGTTATCGGGGTCCCAATCTCCGGAATCTCAACTATCCATCTTCGGCCATACTAAATCATACTTAACGCTCCGGCCCTTGCCGGGCAGCTGACGCAGTAATTTTTTATCGACCATATCCGCTATTTCACGAAACGCCGTAGCGCGGCTTACCCCGGCGATGCTCACATATTTGCGCGTTGTCAGGCCTCCGGTAAAATTTCCGGGACCCGCCTCGAGGATCCGGTTCAACACTTTCTTCTGCCGCTCGCCAAGTCCGATTTGGGCATGCTGATTCCAGAAATCGACCCGCGCGAATATGTTGGCGATGATACTCTGCGAGTGCTCGATAGACGCGGTAACGCATTTAATGAACCATAGATACCACTGCGTCACATCGATCCTGCATCTCTGGACGTCTTCGAGGATCTTATAATATGCATTCCTCATCTTCATGATCTCGGAAGAAAC
>JAQUMG010000159.1 GCA_028718265.1 Candidatus Omnitrophota bacterium | reverse complement strand
TAACCCTCCAAAGATTATTGTGATTACGGCAACCAATGAACTGACCAAGACACTGTTAATAAAATATCTTGGGATTGATGAATTAGTAAGAACATTAACATAATTTTTTAATGTCGGGTTATCTGGAATCCATTTGGGAGGAATGGTCATAACCTCATTAGTGGGTTTCAAGGAAGTACTAACTACCCATGCCAATGGAAACAAAACGAATGCAGTGATCGCAATTAAAATGGCATATGTAATGAAATACCCGAATAGTTTTCTGATATGATAGCTGCTTATTAATTTATTCATTGGACTCTGCTTTTTTAGACTGCTTAATGTAAATTATCGTAATTATCAAACTTATGGAAAGTTGCAGAAGCGCGGTGGCTGAAGCTCCACCTAAATCAAACATAAGGAATTTTCGATATATATCAATTGATAATATGTTCGTACTACCATAGGGTCCCCCCTGAGTCACAATCCATATGACCGAGAATGTATTAATTGACCAGATTGTGAGAAGTAAAATAGAGATAAATACGACATCACGAATTATTGGTATAACAATACTCCAAATATAACGAAAATAACTGGCGCCATCCAAGAGAGCGCAATCATAATATTCTGTGTTAATGGATTGTATGCCTGCACTAATCATCAGCATCACGTACGGGAATTCAGACCAGACTTGAATTAATACAACGGCAATAAAAGCTGCACTTGCCGAACTTAACCAATAAACTGGTTCTTTGACCAAACCAAACGAAACAAGCATATAGTTCAACATTCCAAAATCATAACTAAATAGCCATTTCCAAGTATGAGCTTTTACAATTCCAGGGGTTATCCATGCAAGTAAGATCAGAGATCGCCAAATAGACTTGTGCTTAACAAAATTTTGTTCAATTAAAATCGCAGATCCAAATCCTAAAAGAGATGCAAACACGACCGTAAAAAACATCCATAAAAGCGTATTCTTTAGTGTAATAAGAAAACTAGAGTCTTGAATAACACGCCAAAAATTATTTATGGTTAATGTGCCATCTTTTGAAACACTCATAATTACATTTGAAATAAGTGGATAACTTATCAATAACCCTATTAACAAGAAGCCGGGTAAAATAAATTGATAGTATTGGAATTTTTTAAATACAGCTTTTTTTGAAGTTACCATTTATTTACTCCGCACAAGGTGTTAAAAACTCAAGGTAAAACTCAATTTGCTACATCTTATTATTAATCCTCCACGTTCCGCAATTCTGTAAACTGTTAATTTTTTAGGTCAGAACAATCTATCTACTTTATAAAATCATAATGCGGAACGTGGAGTTCATATATTTACTATTGACTTACAAGCAATGTATCCACTACAGTGCACATATCGTTAAGTGCCGTAGTAATGTCTTTGCCGTTTAACAACACTTGCTGAATTTGTCTATAAATTTCAGCTTGCATTGCAGGCCATTGTGCATAAGTCGGACCAGCTTTTCCTGATTCCATTTGCAAGATAAATGGTTGAAGCAAAGGATCATCATATTTTTCCAACTCAAAAGCACTTTTCCGACCAGGGAATGTAGTTGTAAGCCTGCCACTATTTTCTGCACGACCGACAAATTCCACTAATTTCCAGGCAGCGTCTTTGTTGTTTGAATTTTCAGGAATATACAAATTGAAACCATTTACAATTGTTATCCCGATTCCCTCGCCAAGTCCTGGATATGGGGCAGTACCGATATTGATATCAGGTGCGCCTTCCTTAATGACAGACAAGTCATAAGAGCCATTGCTATAGATAGCAATTTTCTTGTTTATAAATAAGTTTGTTAGACCTGTATTGTCAACTTCAAGGGTGCTTTTAGGAGTTACTTCGTCTACAATTAAATTATCGTAGATATATTCCAAAGCTTGTTTGCCAGCTTCAGAATTCAGTTCACATTTGGTGCCTTCCTCATTGGTTATACTGCCGCCAAAATTGTATGTTAACTGGTAAAACCGTACTACTGCATTACCCTCATTTCCAAGAGGCCATCCCAAACCATATTGGTCAATCACACCGTCACCATCGGTATCTACAGTTAAAAGTTTGGCAACTTCATTCAATTCATCCCAAGTGGTTGGGAAAGCTTCTGGATCGAGACCAGCCGCTTCAAACATATCTTTGTTATAGATCATGGCTGGACCGTCATGGCGCATTGGCATCCCATACATACTTCCGTTATAACTGTTCAGCGGAATTGCAGAAGCCACAAAATCATCCATATCAATACTGCTAGCTTCAAAATATGGATCTAGGTTCGTTAATAGACCCTGTTCCGCATAAGCGCTTGTCCTCGATTCGAGGTCAGTGATAACATCAGGTGCATTCTCCCCATTCAACGCTGTCCGAATTTGCCCTTCCATGGTATCCCATGTCGTTATTGTCATTTCAACTTTAATATTTGGATTCTCAGCTTCAAACTCGGAGATCAACACCTTAGCCACTTCTTCATCCCAATTTGGGACCCACCATTTAATGGTTGTGGCTTGTTGTTCAGCCTCTTCTGATTCGCCTTCACTTTCAACACTTTGCGTATCTGGAACCTCTTGTTGGGAACAACCTGAAAGGATTATTCCAGATAGCAGGAAAAAAACAATAAAACAGATCCCGATTTTTTTCATCATCTCAACTCCTCATTTTATTTAAGTATTTATCTATCCAATAAACTGTATTTCTATATTTATTTGAACCATCTCCTTTCTCTCTTTCCTATTACTCGTTCAATGTAACTTTAGAGATAAGATCGAACTTTCCGGGTTCGTGCTCATGAATTATCGATAAAGCAATACTAAGCATTTGGGCAGGTAACATTTCGACAATGGGTAAAATTGAATCTGGCACTACGGGTATAACAAAGGGGTTACATTCCTTCCCCTGTTTCACAATTACTGCTTTTCCACCGCATGATTGGACATCGTTGACTAATTTTTTATTTAATTCACATACCGCTTGATCACCAGAAAATACCATCAGAAATAAATCTGATAACACAATTTCAAAGGGACCGTGCCGAAATGCAGCACTGCTCATTCCTTCAGCAAAGAAATGTGAAGCCTCTTTAATTATCAAACCAGAAACATGGGCGCTGGCTAATGACATCCCCCGTCCAGTTACAATTAAGTATTTAATTTCAAAAAAAAGATCAATCAATTTACTAACATGGTTTTCGATGTTTGCTAGATAATTTTGAATCGCAGTAGCTGCAATACCCAAATCTTTAATTGTGTTACTTGTATTCTCTTCAAGGAGAATATCACCCAGCAAAGTAATTGCCGCGAGTGCAGTCATATATGTCTTGCACGAGACACTTTTTTCGATGCCAGCATGAGTAAGAAATAGACAATCAGTCTTGGCGCTTAAAGTGCTTTGTTCTGTATTCGTTATCCCAACAATTAATCCCCTGTTATGGTTCTCGCAAAGTAACTTTTTAATTTCAATACTCTCACCGGACTGCGAGACGATGATCGTTAAACAATCATCAGTAAGTAATTCGGTTGAATAATAAATAAGTTCTGATGTTTCAATGTGATAAACCGGAATGCAGTGCTGAATTAACCTTAAGTACAGGGGATAGAGTGCATGGAAGGAAGAACCCATGCCAGTAAGGATAATTTTTTTATAATTGAAAGAATGGATTCTTTCTGTGATAATAGCTAATTGTTCCTCTTGGACCCAAGTGTCGATGCTATTCCGCATAGCCAAAGGTCCATTAAGAATGTCTCTAACATAATCATTTTGTGTCAGAATTAACTCAAGTTCAGTCATGATTCACCTTTGAAGATAGGCAAAGGCTTGCAGCCCCGATTAATCCGGTATGTTGTCCAAGCATTGAAGGAACTATTCTGACTTTTTGTGTTGGAACAAGCCCACAATTCTGTTTTACTGTTTGCAAAATTAAATCCCAAATTAAATCCTGGCACCGCAAAATACCCCCAGAAATCGAAATTGTCCCCGGAGCAAAGATTGTGATAATATTTGAAATTCCGATCCCCAGATAAAAAGCTTCATTTCTCACTGCTGCAAGTGCATCTGAATTCCTACTCCTTGCGGCTTCATATAATTTCGCTGTAGATTGATAATCAATCCCAAATTTTCTTTTAGCCCATGAAAGGGTAGCTTTCCCTCCTGCCATAGATTCCCAACAACCATGTGCTCCACATGAACATGAAGGTCCACAGCAATCAATTATATGATGACCAATTTCAGGGTGAATTCCATCGACACCACGATATAGCTTATTATTGAAGATGGCTCCGACACCTATTCCTGTACCAACAGTAACATTTACAAAATGATTGGAACCTAATCCAGCTCCAAATAGAGCCTCCCCTATTGCTGATGCATCTGCATCATTTTCTAGATAAACAGGTACGTTGATTATTTTTTAAAACGCGGAAACTATATTAAACCCTTCCCAACCCTGAAGAAATTCAACTGAACCAACCTGAC
>JAQUMG010000158.1 GCA_028718265.1 Candidatus Omnitrophota bacterium | reverse complement strand
GTATCCTTCGCGCCGCATCGTCTCGATGAGAATGGATAAATGAAGTTCGCCGCGGCCTGAGACCTTAAAGCGCTCGCCTTCCTCGGTCTCTTCTACCTTTATGCCGACATTCATCATGATCTCATGCTCCAGCCTCTCGCGTATATGGCGGGACGTCAGAAATCTGCCGCCGTCCTTTCCCGCAAGCGGGCTCGTGTTGTGGCAAAAATTCATGGAGATCGTCGGTTCATCTATTTTTATGGTGGGAAGCGGCTTCGGGTCTTCATTTGCAGCAAGCGTTTCGCCCACCTTCACGTTTTCTATGCCGGCTATCGAAATGATCTCGCCCGCCGAGGCACTTTCGGCCTCGATTCTCTTAAGCCCCTGATACTTTAAAATTCTCGTGACCCTGCCTCTTTCGATGCTCCCGTCTCTTTTGACAAGCGACATCATGTCGCCCATTTTTATTTTGCCGTGGAAAATTCTGCCTGTAGCGATACGCCCGACATAGTTATCGTAATCGAGCATCGTTATTAACATCTGAAAGGGGCGATCCGGGTCTGCTATAGGCGGAAGCACACGATGGAGTATCGTCTCAAGAAGAGGCTTCATATCATGGTTCTCTACGTCCATGTCGAGCGTGGCGTGGCATTCTTTACCGGAAGCGTAGACAATGGGAAAATCGAGCTGCTCGTCCGTCGCGTTCAGTTCGCAGAACATGTCAAAAGTCATATCCGCCACTTCGTGAGGCCTGGCATTCGGCCTGTCTATTTTATTGACTACGAGTATCGGCTTCAGGTGCAGCTCAAGCGATTTTTTCAGTACAAATTTCGTCTGCGGCATCGGTCCTTCAAAAGCATCCACGAGCAAAAGCACGCCTTCCACCATCTTAAGTATCCGCTCCACCTCGCTGCCGAAATCGGCGTGGCCGGGCGTATCCACTATATTAATCTGAACGTCCTTATACCGCAAAGATGCGTTTTTCGAAAAGATAGTTATGCCCCGTTCCCTCTCTATCGGGTTGGAATCCATAATTGTGGATTCCCCCTCCTTGAACTGGTAGGCCATAGTCTCCCTGAGAAGCGCGTCGACAAGAGTCGTCTTTCCATGATCTACGTGGGCGATAATCGCTATATTCCGTATGTCTTTTCTGCGTTTTTGATTAGGCAAAATGTTTTATCCTTCTATTTTTTCTGCTTATTTTTATTCATCCGGGGGCCTGCGTAATTTTTTCTTTTCCGAATGCATTTTCTTGTCCCTGAGCATCTTCTCTTTGGCCCTTTTGGAACGCTTTCGCTTCTGACGCCTTATCTTCTCTGTCCTCTTTCGTTCCTCAGACTCTCTGCCCGATATAAGCGTTTCGATCTTGTTAGTAAGTATCCGTCTGGCAAGAAATCTATTTAATGTCTGGGAACGTTCATCCTGGCACTTGACCTCGATGCCCGTAGGTTTATGTTTAAGATAAACGCATGAGGACGTCTTATTGACTTTTTGTCCGCCCTTTCCGCTTGAGCGTATGAATTTCTCCTCTAAGTCGGCATCCTTTATGCCCAGTGAAGCCATCTTTGCTTTTAAGGCATTTTCTTTCTCTTGGCTTATGCCGAATTCCATATTTCTTTATCTCTCCTTAATCATAACGACAAAACTTTTTTTCTCCGCAGGCGGAGCGTCTTTTTCCCACGGTCTTACATATTTAAAATGAATAACGGGATTTCCCGGGCCGATGGCTTTAAAAGTCCAGCGTTCTTTCCCGCCCGCTCCCATCCGGCCGCTGGTGTCAGGCACATATTCCGAGATTACAAACTCAAGCCTGTCCTTATCAACCGGTTCGGCAAGCTGCCACTCGTAGCCGGTGGTCCTGTTAGACTCCATCTCGATTGTGAATGTTTCGCCCGCCGTGACGCCTGTTATGTTATCGCCCTTTACCTCACCCTCGGTGATTATCTTTTTAACGGGTTCATCGGCAAAAGCCGGGCAGTGTGCCGCCTGAAATACAAGCAGGCCGATCAATAGTAATGCAAAGTGTTTCACGTTTCACCTGGTCTTTTTGATAAGGGTTGCGACGCGTCTGCCCAGTTTAATTGCATTCTGGGATGTTTTGGCGTCAGGCGATCCTGTACAGGATACTCCATAATGGCCCGTAGCGTCAAGAGGATCACCGACAACTATCATACCATAGATAAGCATCGCCTCTATTATGGAAATAATGGTCGTCTCTTTACCGCCTGAGCCGTCGCCTGATGTGGCGAATGCAGCGCCTATTTTGTCGCCCATCTTCTGACGGGTTCCGACAAATTTATCAAAAACCGCTTTAAGTTCTGCCGCCATCGTACCGAAATAGACAGGAGAGCCGGCAATAATGCCGTCCGAGTTAAGAAAATCTTCTTTTGTGACATCGGCTGCAGCTTTCACGAGACATACGACATCTTTTACTTCACGGACACCTTTTGCTATTTCAGATGCCAGTTTTTCGGTATTACCGGACTGCGAATGATACATTATCAGGACCTGCATGGATAACCTCCTTTAAGGCAATTTATGACTTTATCATAACCAGCATCATTTTAAAACGATTTACAGCCTTTAGGGAATGCGGTTCGTTCGCCGGCATTATTATGAATTCCCCGGCTTTGGGATTAAATGCCCTGCCGGATATGGTTACCTCTGCTTCCCCGTCCATTATATAAACTAACGCATCGAACGGCGCGGTATGCTCGCTCAGGCCCTGCCCTTTGTCAAACGCGAATAAGGTCACCCCGCCGGTCTTGCCCTTTACAATCTCTTTGCTGACTATCGAGCCGGCCTGATATTCCACAGCATCTATTAATCTTGTTACCTTTTTTGTGTCTGCCATGATTTTTTTAATGCGCCCCCTATTTTTCCTACGGGTTGTCCTTTTGCTGCGGATTATTTGGCCGCAAATTCACTATCGGGTATACCGGTATTCAGTTGAACGTTTGAATATGTCATAGTTGTTGTGTTAAGTAATTCGTTATCTCTGCCGTACATCTTATCTACTTGTTTCATATATCCCCATGCATTATCCTTCCGGACAAAATCCGAATATTCGCTGACACTGGTGGTCCTGAAATTATCCTGTTCTTTGTGGTATTCGATCTTCACGACTACGCCCTTGTCGAAATCAACATAATGAACGATATAGGGGCATTCCTTTATCTGTCCTGTTTTTTTCGATTTTATCGCATACATATTTGTTTCCGGATCATGTGAGATTATTTCCTGCTTAAAAGAAAGGTCCCCGCTTTTCAGCATACCCATACGGGGTCGCACATATACACCCGGCTTAGGCGAAATTTCCTGTATTTTTTGCTTATTTCCCTTTATCCATATCTTTCCGTGCGATTCCGGTGATTGCCAGGGCGCATCACTTTTAATGTCGATATCAGCTTTTACATCTTTTATTAATGAATCGTTTGCTGCGACCCTGGCTATTATTTCATCGACTGTGACCGGTGCGGCCGGACGTTTGGGTTGCGTCTCCGGCGGAGAAATGTTTATAGCCTGATCGCGATCTTCTGTAACCACCGCAGGCTTATCATTTTGGTCTTCAATTTTGCCTGTATCGGATTCGATTTTATCAATCCTGTCACGATTAATAGACATAGTGGATATTTCTGTCTTTATCACTACTTTATCCCCGGATTCGCTGGTGATCTTTCCCTCAACGCGCCCGCCGTTTTTTAAATATATTGTGTCTGCAAAAGAAATAGAGCAAAATCCCATTGTCAGGATTACGGAAATAACAACTATTTTTTCTTTCACGTCTTCCTCCTGATAGGCCCGGTCGGCCCCTTATTTTCCTATCTCATTATCCTCGGCGTCAGGATAATATCAAGGCTGGACGACTTGCCTGATTTAAAAAACATTCCGGAAAAATCCTTATCCTGAATCAGTCCGCCTATTGAAATCGACTGGCCATCAGCAGCCATGACAGTAGTAGAAAGCTTTTTAACGTCAATGATCCGCTCCCTTTTATCTATGACAGCGCTTATTTCAGGAGTGAGTTCTACCTCTATGACGCCGCCCCTTATTTTAGGAGTCACCTTGAGTGATGTGCCGACTTTTTTCCACACTACTTCTCTCGTCTCAATATAACCGTTGTGAAAGAGATAATCTACGTAGTAATCAACAAACGGCACATCCTCTCCCACTCTGATGGAAGCCGAGAGGCCGTCAGTCACTACTATATGCTGCTTTGTATAGTTTGAGGTGTTAACGCTGTAAGTCTCGCCCAGCCCCTTGATCCCGCCGCTTTTTTTACCAAATTCTTTAAACTCTACCTCTATGGATATATTAGGCGGAAAATCCTCGGCAGACGCTGCACCACATAGTAAAACGAAAAACAATATTATTTGCCCGGTTATAAATGATGTATTTTTCACGCTCTTATTCACCGTATATAGAAGCGATTATCATGCCTTCTAGAGGAGTTGTGATTAATCCTAGAATTGTCCAATAGACGACAACCGTCGTGGAAACAGTCATAAATG
>JAQUMG010000157.1 GCA_028718265.1 Candidatus Omnitrophota bacterium | reverse complement strand
AACAAAAAATAATGCGCGAGGGGGGAGTTGAACCCCCAAGCCTTTCGGCACAAGCCCCTCATGCTTGCGTGTCTGCCATTCCACCACCCGCGCGTCAAAGGTTTATTATACCGTGCGCAAAAAAAAATATCAAGCCAATAATGGATCTTGCGCGTATTCCTTAACTACCTAAAACTACTCTTGTTTCTTCTTAAGCCGCGATACTAACTGCTGAAGGACGGAGAAATCCGCCATATTCGCCAGCACCAGCAAAACGTCTCCTCCCTCTATGACCGTAGAGCCAAACGGTATTACAAATTTTCCCTCCCGGGAAATAAGCACGATCAGGCATTTGTCGGGGACACCCAGGCCGCTTATACTCTTGCCTACCACATCTGAATCATAGGGGACAACAACATCAGTCAATTCCGCGTCAATAGCCTCTGTCTTCTCAAATTCAATCGGATAATTAGCCTTATTGACTAAAGGGAGATCCAGTTTTAGCCACCTTGAAACTATCGGGATAGACCTCCCCTGGATAAACACTGAAGCTATAACTACAAAAAATACGATATTAAAAATAGTATTGGCCTGCTGAACGCCCGCCATGAAAGGGAATGTCGCCAGGATGATCGGGACCGAACCCCTCAGCCCTACCCACGCGATCATCGCCTTCATTCGTAAACCCATTTTAAAGGGAAGCAGGCATAGCAATACGCTGACGGGACGGGAGACCAGCATCAGAAGAAGCGTAAGCAACAAACCCTTCCCCATCAACGGAACGATATGGGGAGGAAAAACAAGCAGCCCCAAAGTCACGAACATGGCGATCTGCATAAGCCACGCCAAACCGTCATGGAACCTCATGATCATTCTTCTATTGGGGAACTCCGCCTGCCCCAGCATTAAACCCACGATATATACCGCGAGAAAACCATTGCCTTTAAGAAAGGCTGCGATCACATAGGTTAACAGGACAAGAGAGATCATAATCACCGGATAAAGCCCTTCATATTCCAGTTTCAGGCGCTTGATCAGGAATATGATGAACCTCGCCATTAAATAGCCTGTTAGCGCTCCCATACCCATATCCAGGATAAACCTGGGCAGCAGGGAAACAATGGACATATTTTTTACCGTCAGCAGGCTGATAAAACCCACGGTCAAAAAAACGGCCATCGGGTCGTTACTGCCGGATTCAAACTCAAGCAATGGTTTTAAGGGTTTTTTTAGGCTTATCCTTTTTGACCGCAATATACTGAATACTGCGGCGGCGTCGGGAGAGGAAACAATGGAGCCCAGGAGCATCCCTTCAAGTAAAGAAAATTTCAGTATATATACGGCAAAGATGCCGGTAATAACAGCGGTCAGCAGGACCCCCGCTGTTGAAAGTATGGCTCCGGTCCATACTACCTGCCGCGTTTCTTTCCAGTTGGTATCAAGCCCGCCGGAGAAAATGATAAAGATCAGGGCGACAATACCGATAGATTTCGCTAACCGCGCGTTGTCAAAATAGATCCCGCCTATCCCCTCTGAACCGGCAAGCATCCCGATCGCTAAAAACAGAAGCAAAATGGGTATCGCGAATCTATCCGAGAGTTTACTTGAGATAACGCTGGCGAATATCAATACCGCGACCCACAATAAAATGATCTCTAAGGATACCATTGTGATCTTTCAGAAGGCATAACTACCATTAACTTATAATGTAAAGGACGGTTAGCAAGGTGCCTATACCGTCCATTCCAAAAGATAGCTGCCCAAACTGGACGCCAGACGAACTTCATATCCTCAAGAGGTTCACTTACTTGTGAAGATGACCGTCCGGCGTTTCAAGCACGGTTTTATCTATTTTGGCAACCGACCGAATTAAAATCATCAACCTAATCATCAACCTAATCATCAACCAATTTGCAACAGGTTTTTATCCTAAACCAAAATATAGTGCAATGCCCTGCCTTCGCCTACGGACTTAATCACCTTAAGTTCTACGAGCTTGACTAATTCTTTATGAACAGCTTGAGCAGAAATTTTAAACAACCCTTGTAAATCCTTGTTTGTTACTCTGCCATTGGCATTGATAAACTCGACTATTTGCATCTGCTTCGACGTCAAAGCAATTTGTGCCTGACCGTTCTTCCTTTTGGAACCTACTTTCAAAACGACATCTTTTGCTTCTGTAACCGAATAGAGTATGCCATCGGTAAAATACTCCAACCACCGAGTAATATCTCCATCACTAATTTGAGCCGTCTTCAAGGCAGCGTAATACGCCTGCCTATCCCTGTCATAATAATCATCAAGAGCAAAAATTCTCCTGTGGTCAAAACCGCTTAAGTATAGAATTACCGTAGCAAATAATCTGGCAGTTCTGCCATTACCATCGATAAAAGGATGAATTCTTGCTATCTCATAGTGAACAATCCCTGCCAAAATAACAGGATTCATTCCCCAGGATTTATTCAGATTAAGCCAATCTATAAATTCTTGAACAAGCTGCGGTACCTCTTCTGTTTTGGGTGGCATATATTCTACGACTTCCTTGAAAGTCGTGCCATCAAAAACCCTCTTGCCTACAAAAACTTGCCTGTTTCTAAGTACGCCTGAATCAGTACTATTTTGCATTACATCTTGAGTTATCATCCTATGAATGTCCAGCAAGTCAACGATTTTAAATTTCCCTTTTTCAGTAAAACTAGGAATTTTTTCTAATGCCTCTAAATAATTCAAGGCTTCTTTCTTATCTTTGCTAGTAGCGACAACGTCTTTCCCTTCAGCTAGCGCCTCGACTTGTTGAAGAGTTAATTTATTGCCCTCTATAGCAGTAGACGAATGGGTATTGCGAAGCAAGGCCTGTCGCCTTAATTTCGCTTCCCATTTCGGCACCAGATGCGCCTGTTCAATAACTTCACGCGCTGCTGTAATTTCCGTTAGGTTATTTAAAATTTTTTCAGTAATAATATATTTTGGATTGAATGACATATCTAAACCTTCTCTCTATTCTTTTTACCCTGGTTACACTCCCAGCATAGGGTTTGTAAATTTTCTATATCATCTTGGCCGCCTTTTGAAACAGGATTCTTATGGTCTACTTCTAGTCGTACTTTGTGGTCTAAAGACGGGCTTCTGCCGCACTTCTTGCATGTATAATTATCTCGTTTTAATACTTGCCACCTGATTTTTAACGGTATTGAATGTCTTCTATTAGATGAAATCTTGCCTCTTAAAAGTTCCTCTTTTGTTATCTTTCCTTCGTGGTATTTAGCTAAAAATTGGCAAGCGGCACGAACACTCCCCCATATTTGCTTATATGGACTTTCTGATATTTTTTGGCCGTATTTACCAATCTGCCTTTTACCGGGCGGGAATCCAAGATGTTTCCAAATGTTTTCTAAATTTTCGGCAAGTTGTTCTGGCGTATAATGCTCTCTACCACCTTCTATCCCAAGCAATAACAAAACTTTTTTCCATGAGCCAAACCTTTGAATAATCGTTGATGAATGCCCTTTCTTTTCTTTCCATGTGTCATATTCGGTGGATGGAAAATATCTAAAATTTACCTTTTCTGCATATTTTTTAACAGATGACAACACCTCATCATCGGTTAGCCTGATTCTTTTAGCGTTGATATCAAATTTAAAATCGTCTTTTGTCATAGTCATCTAATTAAAAACCAAAACAAGACCTTCTCTGGCGATAGTTCGCCTGAGCGTCAAGGTTGGCTGCCCCGCATGGACTCGAACCATGATAACAAGATCCAGAATCTTGCGTCCTACCATTAGACGACAGGGCAAATATTATATATTGTTCAGTGTTTTACCAGAGATTTTTCTTTATCCACTCGTCGATACTGCATAAGGCCTGCCAGCCGGAGGCCGCGCCTCCGCGGGCCGCCTCTAAATCCGCTTTTGAACCTGCCGCGGCGCCCTTTGTGGTTTCGCACCCAGAGGCCAGGGCCAGAAAAAAGGATAATAGCAGGAACGCGCAATATTTTTTGACCATCTTACCCCCTATTTTATCCACCTTTTTAATCTCTCGCTTGTGCGCTCTCTGCCCAGATGGTATATGACTTCAAAAAGCCCCGGGCCGACAGTCTTCCCTGTCAGGGCTACCCTGATGGGGTGGATGAGCGCCTTTGATTCTATATTAAGTTCCGCTACCAGCTTACGGAAAGCATCCTCAATGTTAACAATATCAAATTTATCCAAGTTATTCAATTTGTCAATAAAAAGTTTAAATTCTCCGGAGAGGTCGCGGGCCAGGTACTTTGCTTCTGCCTTCGGGTCCATAGGGATATCTTTCAGAAAAAAGAAATCCGCCCAGTCAACAAATTCGCTTAACACCGTAAGGCGCGCCTGGAATAATTTTACTATGGAAAGTATATAATCCCTGTCAAAACTGTCTTTATCTATAAGTTTCTTTTCTATCAGCGACGGTATGACCTGGTCGGTAAGCCGCTGCGGGTCCTCGTTCTTAAGGTACTGGTTATTTATCCAGTCAAGCTTATCCAAGTCCATGATCGCGGCGGTCTTATTCACGTTTTT
>JAQUMG010000156.1 GCA_028718265.1 Candidatus Omnitrophota bacterium | reverse complement strand
TGTGCTCTGCCGATCTCGAGCGGTTGCGCACGGAGATAGAATTGTTATTGAAAGAAAAAGAGCCTCTCAGGGCCGTAAAGAGGATGAAGAGCCTTGACGAACTCAAGTTCATAAGTCTCGGGATAAGGTTCGGCGGTACCGAAGCAGCGCTTTTGAAAAGCATAAAAAAGGTGACGGCGCTATACGGTAAATATTTTTCCGGAAAACACACCTTCGATTTGTGGTTTGTATATTTTATGGCTATGATAGATAAACTTACGCTTAACGACGCGCTAAAAGTATGCGACAGGCTTGTCATGAAGCGCAGCGATAAAATGAGCGTAATTTCGGCAAAAAAACATGGGAAGAAAATTATAGCCCTGCTATCGGACAAAAAAGACGTCAGGCCCGGTAAGATATACGGCGTACTGAAACCGCTTTCCTGCGAGACACTTCTTTTCATAGCGGCTAAATGCCGCGGCAGTTTTGCAAGGCGCCGGATCGGCAGGTTTCTGGCCAAAGACAGGGCAGTGCAGCTTTTGATTAAAGGATCTGACCTTAAGAGTCTTGGCGCGCAACCGGGGCCCTGTTTTACCGTAATACTTAAAAAGACACTTTACGCAAAAATAGACGGCCTGATTTCCACAAAACAGGATGAACTATTATTTGCGAAAAAACAGATAACACACGAAACGGAGATATCATGAGCACCACAAGGCCGGAAAGAGTTGCCGCAGCAATAAGAAAAGAAATCAGCACCATGATACAGGAAGAGCTTAAGGATCCGCGGATCGGTTTCACCACCATTACAAAAGTCGAGATTACGCCGGATTTAAGATACGCCAAAGTATATTATACGGTTCTTGGCAGCGACAAAGAAAAGAAGTCCACCGAGGTGGCGCTGAAACGCGCGAAAGGTTTTATAAAAGGCCATATCGGCGACAGGCTTAAATTGCGGTTCACGCCGGAGATAACGTTCAAAATAGATACATCCGCCGAATACGCAGACAAGATGGAAAGATTGTTCGATAAGATACATAAGGAGCAAGAGGAACAACATTAGGAGGCTACATGGGTATAAGAGAAGTTGCCGAAGCGATCAGAAAATACGATAATTATCTCATCACTTCTCATATTAACGTAGAGGGGGATGCCATAGGAAGCGAAATCGCGCTTTTCTATATAGCAAAGCAACTCGGAAAGAACGTCATAATGGTCAATAGCGATCCGGTGCCCGCCAGATACAGATTTCTGCCGTCCTGGGACAAGATCATCATAGGCAACAACATAGGCACAAAGAAATATTCGAGCGTCATAATAACGGATTGCCCCACCATAGAACGAAGCGGCAAGATAGCGTCGCTTTTAAGAGTGCCGAAGGTAAAAATTAACATAATCAATGTCGACCATCATGTCAGCAATGAAAATTTCGGCGATTTTAACTGGGTGGATCCGGATGCCAGCTCCTGCGGAGAGATGATTTACAGATTGTACAAAGAAATGGGGCTCAGTATTACCGAAGACGTTGCGACAGCGCTTTACGTTGCCATATTGACAGACACGGGATCCTTCCAGTACGACTCTACGACAAGTGAAACTCACCGCATATGCGCCGATCTCCTCAAAATGGGCATAAGACCCGCAAAGATAGCGGAAAAAATTTACGAGACCAAAGAAATAGGGGATATGATGCTCCTGTCGAAGTCGCTTTCAACGATCAAAATGACCAAAAACGGCAAAATAGCGTATATATCCGTTACAAAAAAAATGATGGAAGATACCAGGACAATGCCGGACAGGACAGATGGTTTTATAAACTTCGCAAGATCCATAGACGGGACCGAGATCTCAATCTTTTTCAGGGAAGACGTCGAAGATACCCAGAAGATACATGTCGGTTTTCGCTCGAAAGGCAGCGCAAACGTCAATGTGCTGGCGTCTAAGTTCGGCGGCGGCGGCCATCCGAAGGCATCGGGTTGCGTTTTGACAGGGCCATTAGATAAGGTTACGGCAAAGGTGCTTAGGACGGCCGAGGAGTTCTTATTATAGTTCCATTGAACGGTATATTAATCATAGACAAGCCGAAGGGCATCACCAGCCACGACGTCGTGAATATCGCCAGGAGAGTTTTCAATATAAAGAAGGTCGGCCATGCCGGCACGCTCGATCCTATTGCGACGGGAGTTCTTATTATTTTAATCGGCAGCGCGACTAAAAAATCCGACGAGCTTCTTAATGACGACAAGAGCTATACCGCTACTTTGCGGCTGGGATTTGCGACCGACACAGGTGATTCATCGGGAAAAGCGACGCGGACAGGTTCTGTGGAAACACTTGAGAACGGTGCCGTAAAAGATGCCATTATGAACTTTGTAGGCGAAATCGAGCAGATGCCGCCGATGTATTCAGCGGTCAAATTCAGGGGCAAAAGCCTGTATAAGTGGGCCAGAAAAGGCGTAGAGGTCCCGAGAAAAGTCCGCAAAATAAATATTAAGGATATACGCATCAGGGCGATATCGCTTCCCGAAGTTATATTTGACGTTACTTGTTCCAAGGGTACGTATATAAGGCAACTTTGCGCCGACATAGGCGATAAACTGGGCTGCGGAGGGCATATGGCCGAACTGAGAAGAACCCGTTCGGGCGCATATGACATATCGCAGGCTATTACCGTAGAGAAGTTAAAGAGCCTCGGCAGCGATGAATTGAAAAGTGTTTTGATATGAAAATAATACGCGGCGTTCAAAGCTTGAAGATGAGAGGCCCGGCAGCGGTTACCGTGGGCATATTCGACGGCGTACACCGGGGCCACCAAAAAATTCTCAGGGAGCTTAAGAAATATTCAAGGGCGATAAACGGAAAAAGTTGCGTTATTACATTCGAACCGCATCCTTTAAAGGTACTTGAGCCGCACAGGACTCCGCCGACGCTTATTTCGCCGGAACATAAAATGCGGCTACTGGAAGCAGAAGGCGTGGATCTGGCGGTAGTAATAAATTTTACCAAAGATTTCGCAGCCATGACGCCGGCATATTTCGCCGGAGAAGTGCTCAAAAAAAGTCTGAACACGAAGGAGCTTTTAGTAGGCGAGGATTTTGTGCTGGGAAAAGACCGTTCCGGCAGTGTCGGCCACCTGAGGGAGATAGGGCGCAGGCTTAAGTTCAATGTCCGCGCGGTAAAACCGTTGAAGTCCGGCACCAACGTCATAAGCAGTACGTTGATACGCAAACTTATAATGTCCGGAGATATAAGAAAAGCCGGACAAATGCTGGGGAGAGATGTTTCCGTACTGGGAACCGTAGTCCGTGGTTCGCGGCGAGGCAGGACCATCGGTTTTCCTACGGCAAACATAGACCCGCATCACGAAGCCATACCTCCTAGCGGCGTATATATAGTGAAGGTAAAATTAGAAGGCAGGCTGTATCGCGGTTTACTTAATATCGGGTTCAGGCCCACACTCCAGAGCGTAAGGAAGGGGAAAGAACCGGTCATAGAGGTTTACATATTTGGTTTTGATAAGGTAATATACGGCCGCAACATCGAGGTAATGTTTTTGAAAAAGATAAGGGATGAGAAAAAATTTAAGGATCAGTCGAAACTGATCGCGAGAATAGAGAAAGACATGACTATCGCGGGAAATTATTTCAGGAAGGCCGGTTTATAGATGAAGCTAATATTTTTCGGAACATCGGAATTTGCCGTAGACATCCTGCGGATCATCTCTAAGAGGTGTTCCGTCGTAGCGGTGGTGACTCAGCCGGACAGGAAAAAAGGGCGGAACTTAAAGGTCTCCGCGCCGCCGGTTAAAGAAGAGGCGGCAAAACTGGGCATAACCGTTCTCCAGCCTGCCGACGTAAATAGCCCGCAATTCGCCGCTGAACTTAAAGAATTGCAGGCGGATGCCTTTGTTGTTGTCTCGTTTGGCGAAATGCTGGGTAAAGAACTGCTTGGCATTCCGAAATTTGGTCCGTTCAATATTCATCCTTCCCTTTTGCCTAAATATAGAGGCGCAGCCCCCATAAACAGAGCTATTTTAGCAGGCGAGAAAAAGACAGGAGTTACCATAATAAGGATGAACGAAAAACTGGACGCCGGCGATATTATCCTGCAAAAAGAAGTAATAATCGGGGAAACGGATACCAGCGAGACGTTAAGCGATACGCTTGCCGCAAGAGGTGCCGATTTACTGATAGAAGCCGTAAAATCGGCCGAAGCCGGCCGGGCAAAATTCATAAAACAGAATGAGGCCGAAGCGACATTTGCCCCTAAGCTTAAGAAAGAAGACGGGATTATACGGTGGGATTTGCCTACGGTAACGATCCTTAATATGATACGGGCCCTTAAACCATGGCCGGGGGCTTACACGAACCTGGATGGCCGGATGCTTAAGATTATATCTGCGGCAGAAGTAAACGGCGGCACGTTCAGCGGATTTTCGCATGGTGAGGTTATAACGGCTGATGAGAAGGGCGGTTTTACGGTAAAGACAAAAGATGGAGCCATTTCGCTTCTAAAAGTGCAGGTAGAAGGCAAAAAAGAGATGCCGGC
>JAQUMG010000155.1 GCA_028718265.1 Candidatus Omnitrophota bacterium | reverse complement strand
TGCTCCTTTTCCGGCCTCGCAGGACCGGGATTAAAAGGCTTTTGATCAGGTTAGATAATATCATATACGTCCGCTGTTGTCAAGCGTTATTTTCCGCCATCCGGATTAAACATAATGATAAATTCACCCAATATCTTCGTACCCGAAAAATGCTTAACGGCTTCGCTTACTTTTTCGCGGCGGATTTCTTCGAATTTTTTGGTGAGTTCTCTGGCGCATACTATATGTATGTCTCCGATTACCTCGAGTATATCATTAAGCGTCTTAAGAAGACGGTGCGGTGATTCGTATATTATCACCGTCCTTTCTTCTGCCTTAAGTTCCGCCAGTTGTTTCTGCCTGTGCGCCGACTTACTTGACAAAAACCCTTCGAAGATAAATTTATTGGTGGGAAGTCCTGACACGCTCAAAGCAGTCAGAAACGAGGACGGACCGGGTATGGGTATGACCGTTATGCCTTCTTCAATTGCCTTTTTTATGACCGTAAATCCCGGGTCGGATATGCCCGGCGTGCCGGAATCCGACACCAGCGCCACGTTCTGGCCCTTTTTAAGCAAATCGATTAAAAAATCAGTCTTTTTTATCTGGTTATACTGAAAATAGCTCGTGAGCCGGGTGTTGATTTCATAGCGGCTTGTTAATATTTTGGTGTGACGGGTATCCTCCGCGGCTATAACATCGACCTGCTTTAAAACTTCTATAGCACGCAGAGTTATGTCGTCGAGATTCCCTATGGGAGTGGCGACTATGTATAATGTACCGGCCATATTTAATTTATTCTACCGTTACTGACTTTGCCAGATTACGCGGCTGGTCTATATCTTCCTTGAATTCACGCGCAACAAAATATGCCAGAAGCTGCAGGGGCAACGCGACCAGAAACGGTGACAGCGTTTCTTCCTTTATCTTCGGTATCTCTACTATATATTCGGCGCCGACTTTTCGTATTTCTTCATCGCCTTCCGTCGCCACCGCTACCACTATGCCTCTGCGTGCCCTTATCTCCATTATGTTGGATATCATTTTCTCGTGCAGTTTGGATTCCGGCACTATGCATACGACCCACGGGTTTTCATCGATGAGCGCAATCGGCCCATGCTTCATCTCGCCGGCAGGATAACCTTCCGCACTTATATAGGATATTTCCTTGAGTTTCAAAGCCCCTTCGAGGGCACTGGGATAATTTACGTTTCTCCCGAGGAATAAAAAGAAACAGTTCGGCGCCCGCTTCCGCCTCCTCGGGTCTTTCTGATAATATTCCTTGAGCCGCTTGTGGTATTCTATATTAAACTCTTCCGCTTTACCTATCATGTCGGACTTTTCAGTGCCGTATCTCTTCAGGATTTTTTCCATCAGATGCGGGATCTTCCTGAATTCGTTTAAATATCTATTTATTTCCTTCGGGCTTCTTTCCCCTCTGAGTTTAGCCAGATAGAGGCTGAAAAGATAGAGAACGGCAAGCTGCGCCGTATATGCCTTTGTTGAGGCGACTGATATTTCGGGGCCCGCGTGCGTATATATGACACCGTCCGCTTCGCGGGCAATGGACGAGCCCAATACGTTTACTATACCGATTACCACCGCGCCCTTTCTTCTGGATTCTCTGAGCGCCGCGAGCGTATCGGCGGTTTCGCCCGATTGCGATATCACTATAGTCAGAGTATCTTTATCTATAATGGGATTGCGGTATCTGAATTCGCTCGACGTATCCGCAAGAGCCGGCACGTGTGCCAGCCATTCCAACATGTATTTGCCGTTAAGCCCGGCGTGATACGCCGTTCCGCAGGCGACAATGGCAATCTTTTTGATTTTTTTGAGAAGTTTTTCGCTAACCTTAAGCTCTTCAAATACAATCTCATTGCCGCGGGTCCTCGCCTTCAATATATCCGACACTATCTTTGGCTGTTCGTGTATCTCCTTCAGCATAAAGTGCCTGAACCCGACTTTTTCGGCCTGCGCTATGTCCCATTTGACTTCGGATATCTCTTTTTTGACGGGCTTATTATGATAATCTGTGATTTTTACACCTTTAGCCGTGAGAGACACTATTTCATGGTTATTAAGGAATATTGCCTTGTTTGTATATTTGAGTATTGCCGGCACATCGCTTGCTATAAAGTTCTCCGACTTGCCGATACCCACTATGAGAGGGCTTTCGCATCGCGCGGCCACTATCCTGTCCGGTTCATTTTTATGAATGACGGCTATGGCGTATGCACCCTTCAGATCTTTTACGGCCCTTCTTACGGCTTCTTCCAGATCGCCGTTGTAATATTTCTCTACGAGGTGGGATATCACTTCTGTGTCCGTATGGGACCTGAACTTGTGGCCTTCTTTTATAAGCTTTTCCTTTAAAACCTGATAATTCTCTATTATGCCGTTGTGCACGAGAGCGAGTTCTTTTTTACAATCCCAATGCGGATGCGCATTTGCTTCGTTAGGTATGCCGTGCGTGGCCCATCGCGAGTGGCCCAGACTGACGTGTCCGCTGATGGGTATGCGGTTGAGCTCTTCTTTTAGGACAGTAAGTTTCCCCGGTTTTTTTATGACTTTTACGCCGGAATCGTTCACCACTGCTATGCCCGCGGAGTCATACCCTCTATATTCCAGGCGGGTAAGTCCCTCAAGAATAACGTCTACCGCTTGTCTGTTGCCTGCATATCCTATTATCCCGCACATGCGATTCTCCGTATCAATTTTCGCTTCGCGAAAATTGGCGTCCCCATGGGGATTTGAACCCCAGTCGCAAGCTTGAAAAGCTTGTGTCCTAGGCCAGACTAGACGATAGGGACGCTAATATTTTATTCTTTAGCAAAAAAATTATAAAGTTTGGCAGTGAGCCAGCCGAAAAGAAATCCGTCTGCAAAACCATAACATAAGCCCAGTAAGGCACCACCCGTGCTTATGTCATAACCGGGATATATGGATGCTATAACATATAAAAAATATTTCCCGTATGTTCTGGCTGTCCATAATGAGGCGATTGTTATCAATAAAAGCGCTATGCCCCATGTGAGTCCGACGGAAAATCCTAAAGCCCGCGCGTTTAGTTTCATAATTTCACCTCTCGTTTATTGGTCGGAGACACTTTCCTTAAAAGTCACTTATATTATTAGACGGAGGGTGTCCCCATAGCGTCTTTGCCGCCGTCTTTACTCTTTCGGTGCAACTACGTCGTCCGTGGTATCTTCTTCCTTTACGACACTGGCCATGGTTACTACGCTGTCTTTGCCGTCGAGTTTTATTATACGGACTCCCTGCGCAGCCCTGCCGGTGGTCCTTATATCTTTCACCGCACACCGCACTATCATGCCGGCGTGCGTCATTAACATAATATCGTCTTTATCTGACGCCATCTTCAGGCCCACGACAGGCCCGTTTTTGGATGTTACCTTCATGTTTATAACGCCGGATCCGCCCCTTGACGTCAGGCGGTATTCCGCAACGGGTGTCCTCTTGCCGAATCCGTTTTTCGTAATGGACAATAGCGTTGCTTTTTTATCTTTCACCACGGCCATTCCTACGACCTCGTCTTTTTTGGCAAGACGTATGCCGCGTACGCCTGTGGCATTTCTACCCATGCTTCGCACCAATTTTTCGGGGAATCGCACCGCTTTTCCTTCCCTGGTAGCGATAAATATTTCATCCCCTTCTTCGGTAAGCTGGGTGCTTATGAGCGCATCGTCTTTCTCTATGTTTATGGCATTTATGCCGGTGCGCCTCATATTCGCGAATTCCGTCAGCGCGGTCTTCTTTACTGTCCCGTTTTTGGTGACCATGAACAGGTATTTGCCTTCTCCGAATTCCTTGACCGACATGCTGGATGCCAGTTTTTCGCCCTGCGAAAGATTTAAGAGGTTGACGATCGCCTTACCCTTTGACTGCCTGCTTGCCTGCGGTATATCGTAAACCTTCAGAAGATGGACTCTTCCTTTGTCGGTGAAGAAAAGCATGTTTTCGTGCGTCGACGCTATGAATATGTCCTCGACGAAATCCTCTTCCTTCATATCGGCGCCCGTCACTCCTTTGCCGCCCCGCTTTTGTTTACGGTAGGCAGATACAGGCAGTCTCTTGATATAACCCGAGTGACTTATCGTAATGACCACGTCTTCCTCGGCAATAAGGTCTTCCATCTCCAGTTCTTCCACTTTGCCTAAAATAGCGGTCCTTCTTTCTTCGCCGAATTTAGTTTTCAGATCGATGGATTCCTGTTTGATTATCTCCAGTACTTTCTTCTCGCTCTCGAGAATAGATTTAAAATATTCTATCTTCTTGAGCAGTTCCATATATTCATTGTCTATTTTCTCGCGCTCCAGGCTCGTCAGTCTCTGCAGCTGCATTTCGAGGATCGCCTGCGCCTGCCTTTCCGAGAGTTCAAATTCTTTCATCAGTGCTTCTTTGGCGATTTTCGGATCTTTTGATTTTCTGATCAGGTTGATGATCTTGTCGAGATTTTTGAGAGCTATCTTTAAACCTTCCAGAATGTGCGCCCGCTCCTCGGCTTTTGCGAGTTCGAATTTTGTCCTGTTGACA
>JAQUMG010000154.1 GCA_028718265.1 Candidatus Omnitrophota bacterium | reverse complement strand
CGATTGAGTTTCACTCCCTTTCAAAGACGTTTAATATGACGGGCTGGAGGATAGGTTTTGCCTGCGGAAATGCCGAGTTGATAAAGGGCCTGGCCAGAGTGAAATCGAATATCGATTCCGGAGTATTTTCCGCCATACAGCGGGCCGGAATAGCGGCTCTCGAAAATTACGACAAGCACATCGGTTCGATCATAAAAATCTACCAGGAACGGCGCGACATATTTGTCGACGGCCTGAACAGCATCGGCTGGAATGTCCAGAAACCGAAAGCGACGTTCTATGTATGGGTCAAAGTGCCGCCAAGGTACACGTCGGTGACGTTTGCCGATATGCTTCTCGCGAAGGCGGATATAGTAGCTACGCCGGGCAACGGCTTCGGTGAGTCGGGCGAGGGGTATGTGCGCATGGTCATTACCGTTGATAAAAACAGGCTGCGCGAGGCGGTTGATAGAATTAAAAAAAGAATATAATGTGGTCACTAATGATGATTACCTGTTACATCGGCATCGGCTCTAACTTGGGCGACAGGCGGAAATATATAGACAGCGCGATAGCGGAACTTAAGGATAGCAGAAAAATAATAGTAAAAAGGGTTTCGTCGATATATGAAACGGAACCGGTCAGTGATATCCCGCAGGGCAGATTTCTGAACGGTGTCCTCGAGATAGATACCGATTTAAACCCGCGGCAGCTTTTAGGGATCTTAAATAGTATAGAAGAAAAACTGGGCCGCATGAGGACCGTCAAAAACGGGCCGCGCACCATCGATCTCGATATTCTTTATTACGGCGGCCGGAAGATAGATGATAAGGACCTGATAGTCCCGCACCCGAAAATAGAAGAGCGAGAGTTTGTTCTTAAGGGTCTCAGAGAATTGGGCAAGGCGTGACCGTGAAGACGATAACGAATCCGGCAAAGATGACCGGGTTTATTAAAGATGCTAAAGCGAAAGGCAAGACCGTTGGCTTTGTTCCTACCATGGGCTATCTCCACGACGGTCACATGGCACTGATAAGGAATGCCAGGAAAGAGAATGATATAGTTGTGATGAGCATATTTGTGAATCCCGCCCAATTCGGGCCGAAAGAAGATTACGCAAAGTATCCGCGCGATTTTAAAAGAGACAGCCGCCTTGCGAAAAAGCAGGGGGTTGATGTTATTTTTCATCCGGCCGTTAAAACTATGTACCTTCCGGAGCATTCCGCATACGTTACCGTGGAAAATCTCGCCACTAATCTATGCGGCCGCTCCAGACCGGGCCATTTCAGGGGCGTTGCGACAATCGTCACGAAATTATTCAATATAGTGCCGGCCGATAACGCATATTTCGGACAGAAGGATGCCCAGCAGGCATTTATCGTAAAGAGGATGGCACGGGATCTTAACATCCCCGTTAAGATAAAAATAGTTCCCACGGTCAGAGAGAAAGACGGACTCGCTATGAGCTCAAGAAATGTTTATCTCTCCGGAAATGAAAGACGGGAGGCCGGCGCACTTTTTAAATCCCTGTCTTTGGCTGAGAAATTAATAAAACAAGGCGAGCGAAATAGTAAAAAGATAACAAAGGCAATAAAAGGCTTTATTGCCAAAAACAGTTCCGCAAAAATAGATTACGTATCGATCGTAGATACCGAGGAATTAAGAAATATCGGAAGATTAAGCGGCCGTATTTTAATAGCCATAGCAGTTTACTTCGGAAAGACCCGGCTTATCGATAATGTGATTTTGGATGTATAGGAGAAATGATATGCTTCAGACACCTGAACAAAAAGACAAAAAGTACCTGGATAAAATAAAGAAACGCATAGTCGAACTCAAAAAAGAAAGAAATGCCGTCATTATAGTGCACAACTACCAGAGAGACGAGATACAGGAAATAGCCGATATCAGCGGCGACTCGCTGGCATTGAGCCAGGCGGCAGTGCGCACCGACGCTAAAGTCATTGTCTTCTGCGGTGTCCACTTTATGGCGGAGAGCGCCTCGCTTTTAAATCCGGGCAAAATGGTTCTTCTTCCCGTCAAAGAAGCCGGCTGCCCGATGGCGGACATGGTAAGTGCCGAAAAACTTAAAGCGACAAAGGAAAAGTATCCTGATGCCGCAGTAGTGAGCTATGTTAATTCCTCTGCTGCGGTTAAAGCGGAAAGCGATATCTGCTGTACCTCGAGCAATGCGATAGAAATAGTAAAGTCGCTTAAGAATAAAAGAGTAATATTTGTCCCCGATAAAAATCTCGGCAGGTACGTCCAGGCAAATGTCCCGGACAAAGAGATAATACTGTGGGAGGGTTTCTGCCCGACTCACATACGAGTCCAGGAAGAAGAAGTCCTCGAGGCCAAAAAGGAGCATCCTGATGCGGAATTCGTAGCCCACCCCGAATGTAACCCCGACGTTCTGAAGCTGGCCGACCACATATGTTCGACGGGCGGCATGTTTAAATTTGTAAAGGCATCATCCGCCCGGGAATTCATAATAGGGACGGAAAGCGGCATGTTGTATAAATTAAGGAAGGATAATCCCGGTAAAAACTTTTATCTTCCTACGGAACATCTTATCTGCCCCAGCATGAAGCTTACGACTCTCGGCTGGGTGGCGCATTCTTTAGAGATGCTGGTATACGAGGTGAAGGTTAAGGGTGAAATCGCTGAAAAAGCGCGGCAAGCCCTCGACAGGATGCTTAAGGTTACCGGCGAGGCGAGCGGCGCGGCGGTGTCGGGATATTAATCAGTCGATAGCCGATAGTCTATAGTCTATGGACGAATATATGATTAAACAAAATGATAAAATCAAAGCCGGCATAATAGGCTGCGGGACGATAGGCGGCGTGATAGCCGATGCCATTGTTACCAGATTTTCTAAATCGATTACGCTTCTGGGCGTATGCGATGTTGATGAAAACAAAGCACAGGCGCTGGTTAATCGCCTTAAAATTAAAATAGAACGTCTCAAAAAGGATGAACTTATAAATAAATGTGACCTCATTATTGAGGCTGCCTCCGGGAGTATATCATATGAGGTAGCAAAAGATGTACTTAGCGCCGGCAAGGACATAATTGTCATGAGCACCGGCGGGCTTTTGGGTAAACCGGACATATCCGGGATAGCAAAAAAATCAGGCGGAAAAATATATCTGCCGAGCGGCGCTATTTCAGGACTTGACGGCTTAAAAAGTGCCATGATGGCAAAAGTAAAATCCGTGACTCTTACTACGCGAAAGCCTCCGGCAGGCCTGAAAGGCGCCCCGTATATAAAAGAAAAAAATATAGATCTCGATTCCATAAAGAAGGAAACGGTTATTTTTGAAGGAACTGCCGAAGAGGCGGTAAGAGGTTTTCCGCAAAATGTCAACGTCTCCGCGACTTTAAGCATGTGCGGCCTGGGCCCGAAAAATACAAAAGTACGCATAGTAACATCGCCCGGTTATACTTCGAATACTCACGAAGTAGAAATCGAAGGTGATTTCGGGAAACTTAAGACTGTTACGGAAAATGTCCCCATGCCGACAAATCCGAAAACCAGTTATCTGGCGGCCTTGTCGGCAATTGCAGTGCTAAGTGATATAATCAGCAGCAGTAGAATAGGAAACTAAATTAATACAGAAGGGAGGTGAAGTTAAATGGCAACTAAAGTCGCAAAATGCGGTATCAAAAGAGTAAAAGGTTATCTCTATTTCATAGACAAAAAGGGTGATGTTTCTTGCGCAAAGATGGCTCGAGGCAAGAAAAAGGGAGGTAGCCCCAAAAAAGTTTTCAAAGTCGGAGTAAAGAAGCAGAAGGGATATCTTTATTTCGTTGACAAGCATGGCGATGTTTCTTGCGCCAAGATGGTGAGAGGCGGAAGAAGGAAGAAAAGATAAGTAGTTTTAGGTAGTAGGGCACGCTTCGGCGTGCCCTACTACTGTTTATAAACATCGGAGCGCCGGATGAATCTACCGAATAAGCTGACAATATCGCGCATGGTATTGACAGTCGTTTTCCTGCTTTTTCTATTTGCTCACGGAGCAATTTATAAAATTCTCGCCTTTTTTACCTTTCTCATTGCCGCTCTGACAGACTTTCTGGACGGACATATCGCTAAAAAATACAACCTGGTAAGCGACTTCGGGAAGCTTATGGACCCCATCGCCGATAAAGTCCTGACCATTTCTGCGTTTCTGGCGTTTGTGGAGATGGATATCGTGCCGGCGTGGATGGTGATGATCATCATTTTCAGGGAATTCGTCGTTACCGGCATGAGACTTCTGGCGCTCCAGAAGCATGAAGTAATTGAAGCAACTATGGGCGGAAAACACAAAACGGTCTCACAGATGGCTTCCATATTTATTATATTGTTATTCATCATCTACCGGGAATTCGGCCGGCCCTTTCCGGAAGACATTATATTGGTATTGATGACCGTTACCGTAATATTGACTATTATCAGCGGAATTTCATTTTTCTTAAGAAACCGCAGAATAATCTGGCCTAATGAGAGATAAGATCGTAAAAACAATAGCCACGTTTTTCGGCATCGGATACCTTCCGTTTATGCCCGGCACATGGGGCAGCCTGGCCGG
>JAQUMG010000153.1 GCA_028718265.1 Candidatus Omnitrophota bacterium | reverse complement strand
CAAGCGCCTCCCCCAGGTCGGGATGGTTTTTTAGATCAACACTTTCCTTACCGATCAAAATTCCGCCCTTGGGTTCATAGCCGACGCCCGTTACCGTAAAAAGTCTTCCGCCGCTGAAGATCGACTGCACCGTCATCTCATTTTTAGTAAGGGTGCCTGTCTTATCCGAGCATATGACGGTGGCACAGCCGAGTGTTTCTACCGACGGGAGTTTTCGTATAATGGCGTTCCTCTTCACCATCCTGTGAACGCCGAGCGCTAAAGATATCGTGACGACCGCGGGCAGGCCTTCCGGGATGGCGGCAACGGCCAGGCTTACCGCCGTCAAAAATACTTCGATGATCTTTCCGCCCCTGAACCATTCCAGCAGGAAGACGAGCCCCACCAGCACAAAACATAAATAGACGATCCATTTGCCGAATTCCTCTAATCTTTTCTGTAACGGGGTCGTTTCCTGCCCGATCTCCTGAACCATCCCCGCGATCTTACCGAGCTCGGTCTTCATGCCGGTATCTACAATTATTGCCTTTGCCTTACCGGAAGCGACATATGTGCCCATATAGGCCATATTCGCCCTGTCTGCAAGGGGGATCTCTTTTTCATCCAAAGAAATAACGGTCTTCTGGACCGGGGTGGATTCCCCCGTAAGGCTCGCTTCCTGAATACTGAAATTAGAGGTTACCCAGACAAGACGGCTGTCTGCCGGCACGCTGTCGCCGGCCTCAAGCTCTATCAAATCACCGGCAACCAGCTCCGGTGAAGGCACGATCATATGCTTTCCGTCGCGGATAACTTTTGAGGAAGGGCTGCACATCTTCTTTAAAGCGACGAGGGCTTTCGCTGCTTTATATTCCTGCACGAATCCGAGGATAGCGTTTAAAATAACTATCGCTATTATGGCAAGCGCGTCGACCCATTCCCTTAAGAAACCGGAAACGAGCGCCGCACCTATGAGGACCCATATGATAAAATCATGAAATTGTTCTATGAATATCGTAAACGCCGAGGGACCTTCCTTCGCCTCTAACTGATTAGGGCCGAACTCATCTAACCGGCGCTTGGCCTCGCCGGACAAAAGACCGTTTTGCAAATCGGTCTTAAGCTGTCCCGCTATTTCCTGAATATCGAGGTGCCACCATCTTGTCATAATTAACCCTGTAAAATATTCTGTTGTTTTTTATTTTTGTGCTTCAATATCTCGATAACACCGGGAAGGATAGAGATCAGTACGATCGCAAGGATAACGAAAGAAAAATTCTCTTTGACGAACGGCAGGCCCCCGAAGAAAAATCCGCCGAATACGAATGCCGCCACCCACAGGATACCGCCGACCACATTATAGGTGAAGAAATAGAGATAGCTCATCTCGCCAATGCCTGCCACGAACGGCGCGAACGTCCTTACGATCGGCACGAACCTCGCCAGCACTATCGTCTTTCCGCCGTATTTTTCGAAAAATTTGTGGGTCCGGTCGATATGTTTCTTTTTCAGAAACCTTGAATTGGTCTTTTCTATAAGAGCCTCGCCGAAAAACTTTCCTATTGCATAATTGGCGCTATCTCCCATTATAGCGGCAGCGGCCAGAATGACGAACACCCAAGTCGCGTCCAGGGATCCTGCCGCCGCGAGCGCACCCACCGCGAAGAGGAGCGAATCGCCCGGAAGGAACGGCGTTACTACAAGCCCTGTCTCCGCAAAGATAATAGCGAACAGTATCGCATAAGACCACACCCCGCAATTCTGAATAACGACATTAAGATACTTATCGATGTGGAAGAAAAATTCCACGACGTTCATTATCATATCCATACAGCAATTATAGCCGGATTACCGGTATTATCAAGGAAATTCGGCCGTCAGCCATTTGTAATTCCCTGATTATGTGCTATACTTTTTTAAAAAGGAGATTCCCATATGAAAGATAATACCAGGACTTTTTTATACCTTACCGCGGGCATAGCGGCGCTCGCCGGGCTTTTATTTGGATATGACACCGGCGTAATATCGGGGGCTATATTATTTATAAAGGATCAATTCAAGCTATCGTCCGGCGCGGAACAAGGGGTGGTAAGCGCAGTATTGCTGGGAGCCGTGATCGGAGCGGCCCTGTCGGGCGCGCTCGCCGACCGCTTCGGACGCAAAAATGTCATAATCGTGGTGGCCTTCCTTTTCGCCATGGGGGCAATGGGCGCCGCGTTCGCGACAAGCGTCACTATGATAGTTGCCTTTCGTCTGGTGATAGGAGTCGCTATCGGTGTGGCCTCATATACTGCGCCGCTCTATATTTCGGAAATATCACCGCCCGAGGCGCGGGGGGCGCTCGTTTCGTTAAACCAGCTCATGATAACATGCGGGATAGTCGTCTCATACCTGATAGATTACGCGCTGGCCGCGGGCCAGCATCAATGGCGATGGATGTTTGGGTTGGGCGCAGTGCCGGCCATGATACTCATAGTGGGGATGATAGCGCTATTTGAAAGTCCGCGATGGCTTGTAAGCCGTAACCGGGTCGAAGAGGCGCGTACCGTCCTCGGGCATATTATGCCGGCCGAAAAGATGGAAGCCGAGATAAAATCGATACAGAATTCTCTCACCGTTAAAACAGGTTCTTGGAAAGACGTGCTGGAACCGTGGGTAAGGCCTGCTCTTCTGGTCGGGATAGCTCTAGCATTCTTCCAGCAGGTAACCGGCATAAATACCATAATATATTACGCGCCTACGATATTCGAATTCGCCGGATTTGCGTCACACAAGGTCTCGATCCTCGCGACTGTCGGCGTCGGGCTCGTAAATGTATTCATGACGCTCGTCGCCATATGGTTTCTTGACAGGCTCGGCAGAAAGCCTCTTCTCTATATAGGTTTAAGCGGCATGGCAGCCAGCCTTGGTATATTGGGTTTGGCATTTTACCTGCCCGGAATGGCGGGTGCCTTGAAGATGCTTACGGTGCTGAGTGTCTTATTATATATCGCGTCTTTCGCGATAAGCCTCGGGCCCATATTCTGGCTTATCATAGCAGAGATCTACCCGCTCAAGATCCGTGGAAGGGCGATGAGCCTTGCAACGCTGGCTAACTGGGGATTCAATATGGTCGTTGCTTCAACATTTCTCACGCTGACGGAGAAGCTCGGGAAAGCAGGTGCTTTCTGGTTCTACGCGGTGGTATGCATAGCGGGACTTATCTTCTGTTATTTATACGTTCCTGAAACAAAGGGTAAAACGCTGGAATATATAGAGAACTCCCTGAAAAAGAATAACGGCCTCAAAGCCTTTGGGAGAATATAAATATGAGAAGATGCCTTTCGACCATTTTGTGCTGCATGTTCTGTGCTTCTTCAGCTTATGCCAGCTATAATCCTTCATACCTAGCGTCGCAAAGGGAAGAAAAAAAGCTTCAAGAATTGAATAAAATTCAGGCATGTTCCGAACGACAACAGTATATGCTTGGCGACTGGAAATGTATGCGCGAGGAACTGGAAAACGAAGGGGTCATAGTAAGTTCTACATATACATGCGACGTCCTGGGCAATGTATCGGGAGGAAAAGAGCGCGCCGCGAGATATGACCATTCTCTGGGATGGGATATAAATTTTGACCTGGAAAAATTCGTCAATATGGCAGGCACACAGTTCCATGTCTCCGGCCTGTGGAGGCAGGGACAAAATCTTTCCACAACTATAGGGAACGACATCGTAGTAAGCACCATATTCGGCCACGAACAATTCAGATTCTATTCTTTATACCTTGAGAAAACCTTCCTGGACAAAAAGATCGATTTGAAGGTGGGAAGAATAGCGGCAGGTGATGACTTTGCATCCTCCCCCCTTTACGGGATATTCGTCAGTAACGGCGTCGACGGCGTCCCGATAAGCATACCGATAAACCTTTTCTTCACCGTATATCCGACCGCGACATGGGGTGCGCGTTTGAAGATCGACCTCAACAAGGATTTCTATACTCTATCCGGTATCTATGACGGCGACCCCGGGGTCGAGAGGGATTGTATGTACGGGCTCGATTTTTCCCTTCGGCTTAAGAAAGGCCTCGCCTTCGCTCAGGAGATAGCGTGCGCCCCTAATTCGGGTAAAGGCTTTCAGGATATGCCGGGCCACTATAAGGCCGGCATATACTATAACGGCGCCGTCAAGAAGGATTTATATTCGGCGGACAAAAAGCATATCGGAGATTACAATATATATTTTCATGCCGACCAGATGATCTACCGTGAAAAAGGTACATCCGACCAGGGCCTCACCCCCCTGGCTGTCGCTACCATCGGCCCCGATAGTATAAATAAATTCCCGTTCTTCATAATGGGCGGCCTCGTCTACAAAGGACTGGTGCCGGATAGGGACAATGACACTACGGCGTTTGAGGTCATTTACGCGCAATATAGCGACCACTTAAGGCGCGCACAGCGCTACGCAGGCTTAAGCACTCAAAAATACGAGATGGTGCTCGAATTCACACACAAGATAATGATAACAAAGTGGATGTATGCGCAACCGGATCTTCAATATATAATTCAGCCCGGAGGAACCGGTGATACGGGCAATGCCCTTGTTATCGGCACGCAGTTCGGATTG
>JAQUMG010000152.1 GCA_028718265.1 Candidatus Omnitrophota bacterium | reverse complement strand
ACAAGATACTTTCTTCTCTTCATCTTATTTATCTCGTTCATTTCTTCGCGTCTCCTCAATTTGAACCGGCCGGGGCCATCGATATAACAATATCATCGAACATCGCCTCGGCTTCGCTTTTTGTGTTATCCGCATTACACATTATGGCGATGGCGCCCACACCCATTCCGGGCCTTTTTCCGAATAGACGCTGGTAATCTTCGTATACATTGCGCGTCTCGGAATACCATCTCCCCTCTTCACCCATGCCGCTTCGCACGACTATCGTCTTTATATTCTTGCCATTCGGGTTCTTTACCTCGGCTCCGGCAGGAAGATCCTCGTCCCAGACATACTCGATAAATTTAGATGAAGAAAAGCTCAGGAACGGAAATATGACATAGACCCTTGCGGCGTAATCATTCCCCTCATTATCAGCCGGGACCTTCCGCTTGTCAGGAAATTTCTTTACCTGCCATCTCCAGCTAAGCATTGGGTAGTCTTTCAGCCTGAACCCTATCTTGTAATACAGGGCAGAGCATGTTTTTTCACTTAAAGCATCGACAAAACCGTTCGAGCCCTGCTTTATAACCTTATAATCAACAAGGCCGTTCAGCACCATCTTGTCCCATTTATTTAGCGGCTGCGGCTCATCGAAATTAAATTGCTTAAGGCAGGTAGTCAAAGAATAACCCGTGACAGCTAACATAACCAGAAGGATTGCTGATAATATCCCGGTCTTCATCATCGCCCGTTTCATTTACTCGGCTGTTTCGCGCTTAATAAGCTCATAGGGAATATTTCTCCCGCCAAGCATCATATGCATCTGCGCCCCCTCATAAGGCTTCATATCCAGCTCATCCCTGTATTGCCTGAGTATAAGCTTGCCGGAGTCGCTGTACTGCTTTCTTTCTATAGGAATGCCGTCTTCATCGTAGGCAATCTGCGAAATAAGGCGCGAACCTTCATACCACCAGCGCATCGCCGCCCAACCGTCGATGCCGACTTTAAGATTTCCTTTTTGATCGTAAAGAGCTTCTTCCGCTTTGTTTCCGTAATCGTCGAACTTTTCCATCTTTTCGACAGTGCCGTCATCCCTGCAGAAGGTTTTAGACCTTAACCGGCCGTCGACATCATAAACCGTACACTGCTTAAGCTTACCGTTTTCCCAATAGTCAAGCTGCTTCAGGTTTTCGATATCACCTTCGCAAAAACCGCAAGAAGGATGCAGTAGAAATAAGAAAAGAAGAGATGCGGCTATCGTTCTCATCTTGAGCTGGCATCATACACCAGAGTAACCTTAGTTACTTTTAGGGGAGCGCGGCTTTCAGACCCGGCACGCAGGTATTCAACGGTCACATAGTCGCCGGCGCTAATATCAGATAATTTAATATCATAAGTGTCCTTAATTAGCTTCGTATCCAATGAAACAGGAAAAACGATACGCGTCTCGCCGGACATCACTGTAAGCGCAGACTTACTTACATCTACACTATCAACATTTCCGTCAAAAATCCTTAGGTTTGGATCATCCAGGTCTTCGAAACCGCAGCACGGCAAAACCATCACCGCACATACTGTTATCATCACTGCCATTACCGTAACAGCCTTTATCATCTTCTATGGCCTCCTCCGGCGTCTTTACCTATATTTTATAAACCTTATCGTGGGGGTGGACTTTCTGCGAAACTTTTATACCGACCATATCACCGCGTTTACCTTCGGGTACGTTCGCATGTTCGATCTGTATGCTCTCCACACCCTGAGTGAAGTCCGAGGTGTGGCCTTTGATACGGATCCTGTCCCCCACCTTGAGCGTGTCACTCAATTCTATGATCCCTACGTTCAAATGCCCGTAATAATGGGTAATCCTGCCTATCTCCTTACCTTCCTTTGCCGACGGCTTCACGCCAAAAATTTTTGATAATATGGACATTATTCCCATATCCGCCTCCTTTTGCCTACTTTCTCATCGATCTTCTTTTTCGACGCCTCATCGCAAGCCTCTTCATTCTTCTAGTATTCTTTTTTGGCATTCTCCACCCCCTTATTTTTTAATTTCTTTTATTTTGGAAATAGTCGCGGCAATATTGCCCATATCGGATTTCAAATAGGAGATATTCACCTTATTGCCATCCGTTATATCATCCGACTCTATCTTATTCGCAGATTCATCCAATATTACCGTATCTTCATTTATGGTAAAACTTAATTCGTTCCCTGCGGCATCGACGATTATCACAGTACCTTCGGTCGCGCCCATTTCAGGAGAGATGGGGCTTATTGAATCTATAGTCCCCGCAGTTGTCTCCATTGCCTTGACTGCCTGCGGCGCTTCTTGTTTTTGTTCTGCAGGTACCGATGCTTCCTTCTGTTGGGCAAAAGCCGCCGATACAAAAAGACTTATTAACACCAATACTCCTGCCAGCATTCTCATGCGCGCACCCCCCCTTTTTTTTCTTTTCATATATTAAGGTATGCCATCTCTTCCATATAACGTAATGATAATACAGATTAGGTTCGATTTCAAGTATAATTCGAGCACTACCTCCAGCCGCGGCAGAAACAGCCTAAAAATGTCCGACAAAATAGTTATTGCGTAAAGAACTAACTTTTTCTAAAATAGCGATATGAATACGGATGTCAAATACGCGTATAAAACATCCTATCGGATTAATAATCGGATTAAATCGATTATACATAGTACCTTCAGAGATATCCAGCGAGAGACCGGACTGAAGCTCTCTCTGGGCAAGGTATCCAGGGCGTTTTGGGTTTCACTGGCCGCAAATCCGGCTTTGCGAAAGAAGTTCATTAACAGTATATGTAAAATAACGCTGCAAGAAGCGGCTAACAAAAATAACAAATATTATTATGTCAGAAAAAAAAGAACCGAAAAACACTCGCGAGAATATGTTGGAAGGCGCATGGTTATGCTTAAGAAACAAAGAATGTCTGAAAAATCCTGACGTTACTTGTCCCGCCATTGCCGATGTTTCCGAAGAGTTGATATTTATAAAGAAAAAGAATACAAGAACATGCAATTATTACGTCCCTTTCGGATACGATGGGTTCTGTACCTGCCCGCATCGTAAGGAACTTTTCAAAAAATACAAAAAATAAATGGCGTGCGGTATCAAAAAATTTACCGGGAAGGCTGCGCGGATCCTCCGCCTCCCCCTCTTCCGCCTCCCCCTCCGCCTGTATCGCCGCTGGTCCCGCTATCACCGACAATATGATCCGTAATACTGTTTGGACATGCCGGATCGGCGCCGACAGCCGGTATGGCATAACTGGAATTGAGGCACTTCGGCCAGGTCCGGATATAGGCAGGCACAAGATCCGAAGACATCGGCTGTACGCCTGCCGCGGCATTCGTATCGAGAGCCCACATATCGACGGCACTTCTTAAATGGCCTAAATTTGCTATGCAGGCATTCCTATCCGCCGTAGCTTTTGACGTGAAAAAGTTGGGCAGCGCTATCGCGGAGATTATCCCTATAACAGCGACAACTATCAATATCTCAACCAGCGAGAACGCATTATCGTGTCGGCTATTTCCCATCGGGTATCGTCTTTCTTAACGGTATAGTTTACCTTAGATTTTCAAAAATATCAATATATGTCAAGGTCCCGAAGGGACACCTGTTTAAAAGGATAAGATACATAAGAGAAGGAAAAAGTTTTTCCCTTTGAAATTTAAAAAAAATAGCCTAGCAGTTTTATTGCTAAGCTATTTTTTTTTAAATTAACCCGGCACTGGCCTACTCTCCCAACTAGTTGCCCAGTAAGTACCATCAGCGCTGGAGGGCTTAACTTCCGTATTCGGAATGGGAACGGGTGTAGCCCCTCCGCTCATAGCGCCGGGATCAAAATCTCGAACAACACATAATAAGTAGTGGTGGATCAAGCATTGCACCATCATGATTATAAAAAAGGTCAAGCCGAACGACGGATTAGTACGCTTAAGCTGAAAGCCTTACGGCTCGTACACTTAGCGCCTATCAACCATGTAGTCTCCATGGCGTCTTCAGGGATATCTATTCTTGGAGATGGCTTCGTGCTTAGATGCATTCAGCACTTATCCTTTCCGAACGCGGCTACCCAGCCATTGCCACTGGCGTGACAACTGGAACACCGTCGGTTCGTCCGTTCCGGTCCTCTCGTACTAGGAACGGCCCTCCTCAAATATCCTACGCCTGCATCAGATAGGGACCGACAATACTGTTACTCTTCGTTTATTCCGAAGGGATTGGGCATTTCTGCCAACCTCTGCATATCGCTATGCAGTTCGGACTATATCTTCCGCGCTTTTGGCGTGCTCTGACGTATAGTCTCTGAAGATTCTGCGGCATAAATCTGCCGACAGTCTTTCCTGCTGATTGTCCCCACCGAAGAATTGTTACTAAATACTATTTTAGTATCTTCGGATACACGGGATTTTCCAGCAAATAGTCAGATTTATAGACAGCAACGGTCATCTTTACTGTCTTACGACGTTCTGAACCCAGCTCACGTACCACTTTAACCGGCGAACAGCCGGACCCTTGGGAGCTTCTCCACCCCCAGGATGTGATGAGCCGACATCGAGGTGCCAAACCGCATCGTCGAT
>JAQUMG010000151.1 GCA_028718265.1 Candidatus Omnitrophota bacterium | reverse complement strand
GTCGTCGACAGTCCTTATTTTCCTGAAGATTTTCCATATATACTTAGGAGAAAGATAAAATGCCCTGAAAGCGTATTGATACAACTCAACCATCTTTTCTTTACCGATTTTCGGATTAATATACAAAGGGTTTCTCTGGTCCATCCATTGCCTGTAATCCTCCCACGCGATATTCTCGGCAAGTCCGCCTTCTCTTTTGCACATCTCGTAAAGTTCGGTGCCGGGAAAAGGGACCGGTAAATAAAATACTACTATATCTAAATCCATATCTTTTACGAACTTAATTGTTTTTCTTACCATCTGCTCGTCTTCGCCCGGTAAACATAATATTATACTGCTGATCATCTCAAGGCCCGCCTTCTTCACTGATCGTATGCCCTGCCTGATTCGCTCTACCTTTATGCTCTTTTTAACTAAATCAAGGCTTTCCTGATTTGCGCTCTCTATGCCGAAAGCAATGCTCCAGCATCCGGCCTTTTTCATTAAAAAACACAGTTCATCATCTACTGCATCAGCCCGCGTAAAACACGTCCACGCCAGCTTCAATTCCTGCTCTATTAATTTCGTGCAAAATTCTACTACCCATTGTCTGTTTATTGTGAAAATACTGTCATGAAAAACAACACCCTTCATGCCATAATTGTCGATAAGAAACCTGATCTCATTAATAGCGCGGTCTACGCTCATTTGCCGGAGTTTCCTGCCATGAATCCGCGAATCACAAAAAATACACTGATACGGGCATCCTTTCTGGATAAGCATGCCATAAGTGGGCAGTGTCTTATAATTGGAAGGCGGCGGAATATATTTTTCCATGGGCAGGAGATGATACGGAAATATTGGAATATTATCTATATCCTGAACCCCGGGATGCGGTCTATTTATAAGAATACCGCCGTTTTTCCTGTACACCAACCCCTCGACCATAGACAGATCCGGTTCATTTGCTTCCAATTCCCTGATAAGGTTCAAAAGCGGGAACTCGCCCTCTCCCATTATCGCGAAATCAATATCCGGACATCTTTCAAGGGTCTCCTTAGGAAACAAGGAAAGATGCGCCCCGCCTATACATATAACTGCGGACGGCAGTGCCTTCCGGCAGGCATTAGCGATCGTAAAATAATTTTTCGTGTAGCTGGTATAGCAGTTGCCCAGCCCGATTATGTCAAATCTATTGCGTTCGAGATACCGGCTAAAGTCGTCTAATCCCATTCCCATAACGTACGGATCACAGATCGAGACATCATGGCCGTGCTTAAGCAATACCGCGGCTATGGATAATAACCCGTGCGGAAGGTAAGCGCCGCCGCCCTTGCCAAATTGCCCGAACATGTCTTCGGAATCAAGAATAGCTGATGATAGCAGTATTTTTTTAGCCATATTCCTCATTTTTTATCACGTTCGAAAATAAAAAGATAACGAAAACAAAAGAATCTATCTATGCATAAGAACCTGAATATCGCTTCGATTATCCGGTCTAAATAATACACAAAACCGTAAAAACGGCTGATAAAAGGAACGGGCTTGCGCACAAGACCGCCGCTTATCGGCAGCGATATTATGTTTTCATATTTTCTCGAAACAAGCCTGAAGCCTCCGTCAATAAACTTTTTTGCTACGTGCGACGGTAAACATTCATGATACTCCTTATGTCCGGCTAAATATCTAAAAACATTAAGAAAAGGATTCTGCAGATTAGAATCATAAACAATAACCTGTGTAATCCCCAGCCTGTTTAATTCCGGGTACAAATCATCAATGACAAGATGCTCGATAACATCGAAGAAAATTGCCGCATCCTGGGATTTATCTGATAGCGATGTCTTATATATGCTTTCTTTCCTGCATGGTATATTGTAAATACGTTCAGCAATTCCTAATGACTTGCTATCTATGTCAATGGACGTTACATTCATTCCTTTCCTGATAGCTCTGCTGCTAAAAAGACCAAAACCACAGCCGCAATCGATTGCATTCCCGCCTTTGATATAACAATCGATGATCTTATCATAAAATCGAGCCATGATTTTTCCGTAACAACCGCGCAGATTATTTTCTACGATCGCTTCGTCAAAATCATGAATAATATTCGACTTTACCAAAACTTCGCGGGGGGTTTTCAATACGTCCATCTTATCACCGGCCTTTATCGATAAAGATACCAAACCACAATTCAAGGCATAACGCGCCCCAGATCTGCCTGCCGTAATTACTTTCCGTATTTAATAATTTTTCGATCTCCTTGACATTGAATACCCCTCTCGCGCGAGAAGTATTACAGAGCAAGATATCGCATATAAAATCGCGGACAGGCCCTTTCGCTGTCCATTCCTTTAACGGGACGGGGAAGCCCATCTTGTCCCGCCGGTTTAATATCGCCTTCGGAAGTATCTTCTTGCCCGCCGCGTACAGGGAATATTTAAGCTTCCCTTTCTTGAACTTAAGAGCCGGCGGCATAGTATTGACCAGCTCTACTATTCTGTAATCCAGGAGCGGCACTCTCGATTCTATTGATGCTGCCATGCTCATCCTGTCCTCAATATGCAGAAGAGCCGGCAACAAAGTCTTTTTGTCAAAATTGAGCATCTTGTTTATATAAGATTTTGTAGACGGACTATTAAATGCCGAAGCGAATCCATCCACAAGCCTGTCCTTATCGCATAGAAAGTTCATCTCAGGCGATAAGAGGTGTTTAAGATCCGGGCTCCTGTCGATCAGCTTAAAATACCTTAGATGCATAGGATCGAAAAGCCCTTCACTCCAAAATTCCTTAAGGAGAGGTGCGTATTCTTTTAGCGACGGCAGGTTCTGAATAATGGAATCAAGCGCGACAATATGCCTTCCCTCTTCCACCGTTTCGTATATGGCGCCTTTAATACACTGCTCGAGATAAGCGATAAGATAGCGTGTATACCCTCCGAAGATCTCATCACCGCCCTGGCCGCCCAAAACAACTTTGACCTTTTTTGAGGCAAGTTTTGAGACCATAAATTGCGGAAAGAGCCCGGGCCCTGCCATCGGCTCATCCATGTGATAGATAAGAGTAGGCATAAGTTTGACAAAATCCCGGGCAGTGGGCACAACATCATGAAACTCGGCCCCGATACTCTTTGCCAATATACGCGCATATTCACTTTCATCATACTTAGCGCCTTCCCTGAACCTGCCGTGGAAACACTGAAATCTTTTGCCATACCGTTTTCCGGCCAGCGATGCAATTATACTCGAATCAAGCCCGCCGCTTGTATATGCCCCTACCGGGACATCGCTCCGGAGTTGTTGCTTTATGGAATCCTCCAATAATCCGGACAGCCTGTCCAGGAAATATGAATCCGGACGCCCCGTTTCTATGTTATACGTCTCTTTCCAGTACGGCGCTACCTTCAAGGGCTCTTCGCGGTAATAGCGCCAGCTGAGCATGTGCGCAGGTTCTAATTTCTTAATACCTTTAAACAGTGTCTTATCGCCGAGGCAGAACTGGAACGTAAGATATTCCTTTACGGCGTCATAATCGATAACAGCCCGGGCTGAAGGGTGCTGTAAAATAGCCTTTATTTCCGAAGCAAAAAGGATACTTTTATCCGGAAGAACATAATAATAAAAAGGCTTGATCCCGAAATGGTCGCGCGCCGCAAAAAAACGGCCCTTACGCTTGTCAAATACGGCAAACGCAAACATGCCGTTGATACGGTCCAGGCATTTTTCGCCGTCCATCTCATAAAGCCTCAAAAGGACTTCCCCGTCGGAATGCGTCTTAAATACAGCCCCTCGCGACATAAGCTCGCTTCTCAACTCTTTATAATTATAGATTTCTCCGTTAAAAACAAGCGTGACCTTGCCGTCTTCGGTCACCATCGGCTGACGGCCGTGTTCCGGATCGATGATAGCGAGGCGCCTGTGGCCAAAAATGAATTCCCTGCCCTTTGCCAAACCCTCGTCATCGGGCCCGCGATGCCGAAGACAATCCATCATGTCAAGGACTACACCTTCGCTTCCGGCTTTTAAAGCTGACCTACCTACCATTCCGCATATACCGCACATATTTATCCCTTAGCCTTTATCCGCTGCCCAGCCTGCACGCCATGCTCTTTTTTCTGGCGCGGTCAGCGTATTTTTTTACCGCTCCCTCTTTTGATCTCTTGTAGATACTGTTCAGGTCCTTATACGCAACCCGCCATCCGCCGAAGGGCCAATGATAAAGAACCGTCATTATCATATAGCCGAGCATCGTTATGCTACTGACCATCTTACTCGTGCTCATTTTCTGGTCATAACGGAGAACAAACGGAACTTCGGCAAATTTACACCCCATCATCTTGAACTTTACTATAGTTTCGAGAGTAGACGTAAATCCTACCCCTTTCAGCTGGATAAAACCGTTACCGAAGATTCTGACGGCGTATTTGAGGGCTTCGCCGCGATATGCCCTGAAGCCGCACGAATAATCTTTCACTCCCCTGATGTTAAAAAACAACTTCATACATACATTGGCGCAGTAACTAACGAAGGACCTGTACGCGTTAACGCCTATCTGGCCACCGCCCGGCTGGAACCTGGACGCAATGACCACATCGCATCCCTCTTTCATCTTTTCTATCAGATCAGGAA
>JAQUMG010000150.1 GCA_028718265.1 Candidatus Omnitrophota bacterium | reverse complement strand
GGCCCTTTTTGCGGGTTATAGCCATAGGTTTCTCTGCGGGCTGGCAATGGACGCTAACATAAGAAGCGACCATTTTTCCGAATTCGGATGGGAGATATCTCCGTCGGCAAGCGTCGGTTATGAGCTTAATGACAGAGTTAAAATACGCGCGGCAGTAGACAGGGCATACAGAGTGCCGTCTTTTACGGATCTTTATTACGTAAGCCCCGGCAATATCGGCAACGCGAACCTGAAACCGGAAAGCGCCTGGTCGTACGAGGCCGGAACGGAGTATAAAGATAAATTCCTGAAAATAAGCAATACCGTTTTTAATAGAAATGCCGAAAGGACAATAGATTGGGTAAGAAACTCTGCGGCGGATCCGTGGAGGGCGGTCAATAGCGGCAGGATAGACACTTTCGGGGTAGAAAACGCTATTGAGGTAAAGACCGGGGAGATTCTGAATAACATATTCGTAGAAAGAGTACGTTTAGGGTATGATTTTATAACCTCCGAAAAGCGCAGAGGGAGCGAAGCATTTTCAAAGTACGCCATGGATTATTTACGTCATAATCTTTCTCTGGAAACCGGCAGCCGGCTGCCCTTCGGCATAGAAAATACTTTCAGATGTTCTTATAAAAGACGTTTTGACCAGCACGGGTATTTCTTTTTGGAAAACAAGACAAGCAAGAAAATAGATATCGCGGGATTTCACGCCGAATTTTACATAGAAGGGACAAATCTTCTTAATACTTCTTATGAAGAAGTGACGGGTGTCCCTGCGCCCGGGATTTGGATAGTCGGAGGTATGGAAGCGCAATTTTGAATTATACGGCATACCCGGACCACAAACGGCAATAAAATAATTTGACTTTAGGGTATCCGTATAATAAAATAAAAAGCAATAGACATATTAAGTAATATTAGGAGATATATGCAGAAACACCCTTTCCCGAATATGTATAAATTCTTCGTTTCGTTTTGCCTGCTGTTTTCTATTTTTGTTATTGTCGAAGAGGCCTTCGCCGTAGACATTCTCGAAATAAGGATAAAAAGGCTTTATAAAGAAGCACAATTATTGACAGAAAACGGCGATTATGACGGCGCTCTGCAGGCCTATAACAAGGCCATTAATTGGGCCAAAGACAAAGACATAAAACAGTTTCTTATTAATGCCCGGAAAGAGCTACAGAAAAAACGGCGCGGAGAGCCGGGCGAGGCAGGGGTATCGCCATCGGCGGAGAAAAGCGTGAAGCCCGCCGCAGAGAAAGTTATGGGAGGCCTGACCGCAGAAGAATCTAAAATGAAGCCGGAAGTGTTTACGGAAGCGGAGCAAAAGATTGCCGAAGACAAAGCAAAGCTGGAAGAAGAAAAAACGAATCTTGAGGCAGAAAGAAAAAAACTGGAAGAAGAAAAGGCAAAACTTGAAGCGGAAAAACGTGAAAAAGAGGCCGAAAAACAGGCGAAACTGGATGAGGAAAAAAGATTAAAAGAGGCCGAACAAAGAGTGAAGCCGGAAGAAGAAAAGGCAAGGCTTGAAGCGGAAAAGAATAAGCTGGAAGAAGAAAAGGCCGGATTGGAAGAAGAGAAAAGCCGGCAGGCAGCGGCAAAAACCGCCGAAGAAAAACCGGCGCCGGAAGAAGAAAGTGTAGGGCCGGAGGAAGCAGAACGGCGCGCAGAAGAAGCAGAGAGAGTAAGAAAAATCGAAGAGTTTAAAAGGGAACAGGCAAAACTCAAAGAAGGAAAAGCCGTGCCCGCAGAGCAGGCGAAAAAAGAAATTGAAGAAAAAACGATAACCGAAGAAAAGAAACCCCGGGTAGAGGATAAAGAAGAATCGGTCGACCTCGAAAAAAGAAAAGAAAGAGAAGCGGCCGACAGGGCAATCTACGAAAGCACTAATTATAGATACCAGATCAAGGATATCTTAAAGAGCGCGCAAAATAGATTAAAAGAAACAGCGTCGAGAATAGCGGAAGAAGAAGCGCGAAAAAAGCTTGAGACGAAGATTAATAAACTTGAGACGTTGGATCAGGAAGCAGAAGAGTTAATGTCCCGGGGTGACTACGAGAAAGCGCGCAACATCTACAAAGAGATCTTAAACATGTCAAAAGACCCGGACCTTAAAGAATACTTAAAGGCGGTCCATAGTCCATAGTCTATTGTTTATAGACTATGGATTTACCAGCGAGGAGATTATAAATGACCAGCATCACATTTAAAGAAAACGTTATAATAAACGAGAAAATATCCGCCGTTGTTGGCTGTTTTACATTCGTAATATTGATGACTATAGGGGCTTATGTGAGATTACCTCTCCTTTTCACGCCGGTGCCCATAACTCTTCAGACATTTTTTGTTTTGCTTTCCGGAGCTATGTTAGGTAAAAAATTAGGCGCGTTAAGCCAGGCTGCCTATGTATTACTAGGAGCTCTCGGTCTTCCTATATTCCAGGGATATGGATACGGGATGGCGCACGTATTCGGCCCGACAGGCGGATACCTTTTAGGTTTTATCCCGGCTTCTTATATAGTCGGCCGCTTGCTAAGGAATGATGATCCTGAACAGTGGCTCTTCGGCGTATTCTTCGCAATGATAACCGGTCTCGCAGTCATATATCTTTTTGGCGTAGCGTGGGTTAAATTATTCTTAGGCACCAGTTTTTCAGCATCTCTCATATTGGGCCTCTATCCCTTTATACCCGGCGAGGTCCTGAAGGTTGCCGCCGCCTCCTATATGTACAAGGGCCTCAGAAACAGGATATAAAAACAAAAAAGGCCTAATATATCCTACTAAATTACTTATATATAATTTCTGTAAAAAGAAAGAAATACTTGACAAAATCTATAAGGTATGATATACTCTCTTCACGATGACCAAGATATATAATGACATAACCGGAACGATCGGCCATACGCCGCTCGTGAGGCTCAATAAGATAGGCCGTGACCTGGAAGCGGAGATCGTGGCAAAGATCGAATCGTTTAATCCTTGCGGCAGCATAAAGGATAGAATAGGCCTTGCCATGATAGAAGATGCCGAAAAACAGGGGCTGATAAAAAAAGGCGGCGTGATAGTAGAGCCAACCAGCGGCAATACCGGCATCGGCCTGGCTTTTGTATGTGCCGAGCGCGGTTATGATTTGATTTTGACAATGTCTGATACCATGAGCATGGAAAGGCGTCAGCTTATTGAGTCATTCGGAGCCAAGATAGTGCTTACGCCGGGCAAAGAAGGGATGTGCGGTGCCGTTAATAAGGCAGAAGAGATAGTCAAGAAGACGCCGAACTCATTTATGCCGCAGCAGTTTAAGAACCCGGTCAACCCTAAGATACACAGAGAAACAACGGCGGAAGAAATATGGAAAGATACCGACGGAAAAGTCGATATTCTGGTAGCGGGTATAGGTACGGGCGGCACGATCACGGGCATAGGACAGGTTATTAAAAGGAGAAATAAGAATTTCTACATTGTCGGCGTTGAACCTGCTGATTCACCCGTACTATCCGGCGGTAAAGCAGGCCCGCATAAGATCCAGGGCATAGGAGCCGGATTTGTCCCGGATATTCTCGACAAAAGCCTCATAGACGAGATAATTACGGTAAAAAACGAAGATGCAAAAGAATTCGCAAAGAGACTGGCCCGTGAAGAGGGAATATTGGCCGGCATATCAAGCGGCGCAGCGGTATTCGCGGCATGCAAAGTTGCAAAACGGAAAGAAAATAAAGGTAAAAGAATAGTTGTCATCTTACCCGATACGGGGGAAAGGTATCTCAGCACCGACCTTTTTAAATAGTGGCTGTAAGCTTTAAGCCGTAAGCTATAAAGTGAGGTTATAAATGGCAAAGACGATAAAAGAGATAAATGAAAAAATAAAAAAGGGCGAAGTGGTCGTAGTTACCGCTGAAGAGATAATCGACATCGTCGAGAAAAAAGGCGTCAAGGAAGCCGCGCAATACGTAGACGTTGTCACAACCGGCACTTTCGGCCCGATGTGTTCAAGCGGGGCATATTTTAATGTCGGTCATTCCAAGCCTAAAATAAAACTGGGCGGGGGGAGAGCTACTCTTAACGATATCCCCGTGTATACCGGCTTTGCTGCGGTTGATTTTTATCTGGGTGCGACGGCCATTCCTGACGATGACTCGCGCAACAAAGTGCACCCCGGCGATTTTAATTACGGCGGAGCCCATGTAATAGAAGAACTCGTAGCCGGAAAAGACGTGCGGCTTTCCGCAACGGCATACGGCACCGATTGCTATCCTAGGAAGAAAATAGACACGTTTATAAACCTCAAGGACATGAACGAAGCGGTCTTATTTAATCCGCGAAACTGTTACCAGAACTACAATATTGCGGTTAACCTGTCCGATAAGACAATCTACACTTATATGGGCGTACTGAAACCGCATCTAGGTAATGCCAATTACTGCAGCGCAGGCCAGCTATCTCCACTTTTGAAAGACCCCAATTATGCGACTATCGGCATAGGTACGAGGATATTCCTCGGCGGAGGAGAGGGCTATGTGGTCTGGCAGGGGACTCAGCATAATCCGTCTGTGAAGCGTAAACCAAACGGAGTGCCGCAGGCGCCCGCAGGCACACTGGCGGTTATAGGAGACCTCAAGGGGATGTCGCCTAAATGGCTGGTTGGCGCATCGTTTTTAGGT
>JAQUMG010000149.1 GCA_028718265.1 Candidatus Omnitrophota bacterium | reverse complement strand
CGACGGATTATGCGCATGTTGACGCTACATGCATGTGGATGATCAAAAATCCCGAATGGTTTGACGTAATAGTCACGGATAATATGTTCGGTGATATAATCACGGACCTCGGCGCCATGATACAGGGCGGCATGGGTGTTGCGGCGGGCGGAAATCTTAATCCGGAAGGCGTCTCTATGTTTGAACCTATCGGAGGATCAGCGCCGAAATATACGGGACTTAACGTGATAAATCCTCTTGCGGCCATATGCGCGGCCGGTATGATGATGGAGACGCTGGGCGAGGTTAAAGCGGCAGAGATGATAGAAAAATCCGTAATGACGGCCACTACAAAAATGAAGAGCATGTCCGCCGGCAAGATGGGATACTCGACTCAGGAGGTCGGGGACTTAGTAGTTAAGAATCTGTAGGAGAAAGTATGGCAAGACAATGGAATGTAGCTATAATGGGCGCCACCGGAGCGGTAGGCGATAAATTCATAGAGATACTCGAGGAGAGAAACTTCCCCGTAAAGAACCTGAAGCTTCTGGCATCGGAACGTTCCAAAGGCAAAAAACTGACCTTTAAAGGCAAGCAGTATCCGGTCGAAGTGCTGACTCACGATTCATTCAAAGGCGTGGAGCTGGTGCTGGCCAGCGCCGGAGCGTCGAGAAGCCTGGAGTTTTTACCTAGCGCTGTTAAGGCCGGGGCTGTCTGCGTCGATAATTCAAGCGCTTTCCGCATGGATAAGGATGTACCGCTTGTCGTGCCTGAGGTAAATCCGCAGGACATAAAAAAGCACAAAGGCATAATCGCAAACCCCAACTGCTCTACCATTCAGATGGTCGTGGCGCTTTACCCGATTCACAAAGCGGCTAAGATAAAAAGAATAGTGGTATCTACTTATCAGTCGGTATCCGGCGCCGGACAGAAGAAGATCGTCGAAATGCTTAATCAGGCCAGTTTGCTCGCGCCAGATAAATCAGCGTTTGAAATCGGCAGGCATAGTGTGAAAAAAGACCAGATCAAAGAATTTCCGTATCAGATAGCGTTTAATCTGATACCGCAGATCGATGTCTTTCTGGAGAATGGCTATACCAAAGAAGAAATGAAGATGCTGAATGAGACCAGAAAGATAATGGGCGATAACTCTATCGCCGTTACCGCGTCCGCCATAAGGGTGCCCGTGTTTTACGCGCACTCTGAATGCGTGAATATCGAAACTGAAAAGAAGATAACCGCCGATGAAGCGCGCCGGCTCCTTAAATCCGCGCCGGGCGTTATTGTCGTGGATGATCCCAGGAACGGTAAATACCCTATGCCGCTTGATGCAGAAGGCAAGGATGAGGTATTCGTCGGAAGAATACGCGAGGATGAATCGGTTAAAAACGGGCTCAACCTCTGGGTAGTGGCGGATAACCTGAGAAAAGGCGCGGCTTTGAACGCCATCCAGATCGCCGAATTGCTATAGAGATGAAAAATATACGCCTTACCGTAGAATACGACGGGACCAATTATAACGGATGGCAGATTCAGGATAGTGAGCAGCGTAAAAAAGGCGGTAAAGTTAAGACCGTACAGGGCACCTTAGAAGGTGCCCTTTTTAATATTTTATCCAAGAGAGTCAGGCTTATATCCTCAAGCAGGACAGACAGCGGGGTTCATGCGCTGGGCCACGTAGCTAACTTTAAATCGTCCACTAAGCTGACTCCTACCCGGATAAAAAATGCTCTTAACTCGATTTTACCGTCGGATATCGTCATAAAAGAGGCGGAGGAAGCCGGTATAAATTTTAACGCTCAATACGACGCAATGAGCAAGACCTATCGCTACCTGATATGCAACCAAAATCACATCTCGCCTTTTATCAGGAAATATGCCTACCATTTCAGACAGCCGCTTAATGTAGCGCTAATGAGAAAAGAGGCAAAAGCAATAGTCGGTAAACATGATTTCAGGGCGTTCAGCAACGGCGCAAAAAGAGAGAACAGCGTAAGGACTATAAAGAAGCTGGACGTAAGCAGAAAAGATAATATCATAAAAATAGAGATAGAGGCCGATGGCTTTCTCTATAATATGGTACGAAACATCGTAGGGACGCTTATCGAGGTCGGCCGCGGCAGGTTCCGGCCGGGAAGCGTAAAGCAGATATTAGAGAAGAAAGACAGGAATCTGGCAGGTCCGACCGTGCCGGCAAAAGGCCTGTGTCTGGTAGAAGTCAGATATTGCGGATAGGGGACAGGTTCCCGATTGATTTGGTAAACGCTGCATAAAAATGCTATAATAACTATACTATATGCGCAAAGTAAGGTAGCGGAAAAAGGAGGCACAAGGTGGCACTCAAAGGCAAGATTCTGGTCGTGGATGATATTAAGGAAAATGTGCTGCTCCTGGAGGCGCTGTTGAAGTCGGAAGGATTTGAGGTCCTGAAGGCTTACGGCGGTAAGGAAGCGATAGAAACCGCAAAAAAAGAAAAGCCCGCCATGATTCTTTTGGATATAATGATGCCGGATATGGACGGCGTTCAGGTCTGTGCTGTATTAAGGAAGAGTCCTGATACTGCTTCCGTTCCCATCATTATGGTCACGGCAAAAGACAAAGACAGCGATATAGTCCAGTCCCTGGAAACGGGGGCCGATGATTACATCATCAAGCCCGTGGTAAAGAAAGACCTCTTTGCGAAAATCGATAGTCTGTTATCAAAATCAACGGCGGGCGAGCTGCCCAGCCAATATTATCTGAAAAAAAATAAAACTGACGATAAGAACGATACGGATAAATAATTTCAGGAGAGGACCATGCCGACAAATATCGATATTTTACTGCGTACTCTTGTGGTAAAAAAAGCTTCGGACCTCCATCTTCAGGCGGGCAGCCCGCCCATTTTTCGCGTTAACGGTGAGCTCTCTTTCTCGGATCTGAATCCTTTGCCGCCCAGAGAGATCGAAAAGTACGTATATTCCATCATGAAGGAGGATCAGAAGGCTGTGTTTGACAGGACGCACCGTTTTGATTTTTCATATTCCGTCCCGGGGATCGCACGTTTCAGGGTAAACGCCTACAGGCAGCGCGGATGCGTGGGCGCGGTGATGAGGTTCATTCCTTTTGAAATTCCGGCCATCGAAGATCTTGGATTGCCGCCTGTCATCAAGGATCTGGCAAAAAAGCCGAACGGCCTCGTTCTGATAACAGGGCCCACGGGAAGCGGTAAATCGACCACGCTGGCCGCGATAATAGGTTACATTAACAGCTTCCTGAAAGGCCATATCATTACCATAGAGGACCCGATCGAATTCTTGCATAAGAACAATCTCTGCGAGATAAACCAGAGGGAGGTCGGGGTGGATACCGAATCCTTTGCCGCCGCCCTCAAGGACGCGCTGAGAGAGGATCCGAATGTCATCCTTGTCGGTGAAATGAGAGACCTGGATACGATCTCCAACGCCATCACCGCCGCGGAAACCGGTCATCTGGTATTCGCGACTTTGCACACAAACGACGCGTCTCAGACTATTGACAGGATCGTAGACGTGTTTCCGCCACACCAGCAGCCCCAGGTACGACTGCAGCTATCGGCAACATTAAGGGCGGTCATTGCCCAGACACTCTTGCGCAGAAAGGACAGCTCCGGCAGGGTTGCGGCCTTCGAGATAATGATAGGCAACTCCGCCATAAAGAACCTGATAAAGGACGGGAAGACCAACCAGATATATACTACCATACAAACCGGCCGCCAGGAGGGGATGCAGCTCATGGATTACGCCCTGGAAACTTTATGCAAAAACGGCGTGGTTACTGCGGAAGAGGCGATGTCAAAAGCCAGCGATCCCAAATCTCTGGAAAAGTCCCTTAGTCATTGACGGACTGCGTCCGGCAGAAGTTAAGTATAAACGATAAAATACTTGACAAAAAAGCATCGATATGTTAATATCTCATTTCTTCTGAATTTCTAAAGACAGGTGGAGCGTAAAATGAATACATACTCAGCTAAAGCGAAAGACATTAAACGGGAATACTTTATAGCCGATGCGGACGGTAAGGTGCTGGGCAGGCTTGCTTCGCGCATAGCTACGATATTGGCAGGTAAGCATAAACCCTTATATACCCCGCACGTGGATACTGGGGATTATGTAATAGTCCTAAATGCCGATAAGATAAAGGTTACGGGCAAAAAAGCGACAGAAAAAATATATGCCAGCTATTCCGGTTATCCCGGCGGGTTAAAAGAAGTGCATTTCGACACGATGCTAAAGAGAAAGCCCAAGGATATAATACGACTTGCGGTAAAAAGAATGTTACCGCATACCAGGCTCGGAGAGAAGATGCTCCGCAAAATGAGCCTGTATGTTGCGGCCGAAAAACCGGCATTACCGAAGAACAAAAAAGATATCACTGTATAATTTATAACGAAGAGGCGGAAATGAAGGAAATAATTAACGCTACGGGGAGAAGAAAAACGGCAGTCGCCAGAGTCTTTCTTACGCCCGGTACGGGAAACATAGAAGTAAATGGATTGACGCTCGACGCATATTTTCTGACGGAAACACAGCGCATAATCATCAGGAAGGTATTCGATTCGGCGGAGCTTTTGCGCAAATACGATATTAAGGCCAATATAAAAGGCGGCGGAAAAAGCGGCCAGGTAGGCGCATTGCGCCAGGGCATAGCGCGCGCGGTAATAAA
>JAQUMG010000148.1 GCA_028718265.1 Candidatus Omnitrophota bacterium | reverse complement strand
GTACGTGTACTTTGTGATCAGGTTGAAAATGCATCAGCAGGTAGTATAAGAAAGAGCGTAATCCTTTTCACCGTTTGCGTTGGAGTGGCCATTGCCATTGGATTGGGTATGACTAAAATAATATACGGCATTCCGCTACAATATATAATCATACCAGGCTATCTCGCAGCGATTATAATGCTGTTCTTTAGCAGCAGGTCGACACTTTCTATTGCCTTTGATGCTGGCGCGGTAGCAACTGGTCCTATGGCGGTCACATTCCTTCTGGCAATAACTATTGGAGTATCTTCTGCAATTGAAGGAAGAGATCCCATAATTCATGGATTTGGATTGATTTCACTAATAGCCCTGGCACCAATTATTTCAGTTTTGGTTCTAGGTTTTATATTTCGTATAAAGCAAAATAGAAAGGAGTAGATAAAATGGACTCAGGGATTTCTCTTATTGTCACGATCGTTGCAAAAGGATGGGGAGATACAGTGCTAGATGCATCCATAGATGCCGGAGCAAATGGAGGAACAATTTTACTTGGACGTGGAAGGGGTATCCATGAAAGGCAGAAAATACTGGGTATTGACATAGAACCGGAGAAGGAAATTGTGTTTACATTAACCTACAAAAATAACGATGAAGAGATACTTAAGAAAATCACGCAGGAATGCAAATTAGATAAACCGGGTAAGGGTATTGCCTTCATAATCCCTGTCGAGAAGGTTGCTGGTGCATCTCACATTTTAGGTGAAAGTAAGGGAGGAAAAGATGGGTAAAACGTTAGTCGCAGACGTATATAATTTGCATGGTAACTTCACTCCGAAGATGGATGTTGAGACTCCATTAGAGGAGGCAATTGAACTACTAGTTGATAATCCTTCAGCAAATATGATTTTCCTCATCGATTCGAAGCAGCGATTTATTGATGCGGTGAGAATGAGTGACTTGCTAAGGTGGGCAAGTGTTAAGGTGGCTGGAATCAAAGGTAACCATACCATGCCAGCGGGGGAAATCTTAAAATTAATTGATGCTGCTAAGATCGGAGATCTACGAAGCGGTTATAAGAAGTCCCTCTCTATCAAGGAAAGTGATACTTTACAAGCTGCTCTAAAAAATATGTTATACATAGAAGAGCACATATTTGCTGTACTCGATAACGATGGCAAAGTTCTGGGTGACCTAAGGTTATCTGAATGTCTGTCATGGATTATTAATAATAGAGTAACTACTCACGTATAAAATTGAAATGTCATGAAAATGATCGTTGCTTTACAGAAAATAATAGATATACTTTTATCGTGTGAAACTCTGACTATACCGCAGATACAGTATAAATTAAGAACAAAGTATGGAATGACACTGCTCCAGAAACAAATTTTCAGGCTAATTGAACAAAATCAAGATAAGTTGAATATGTCATTGATACACGGGCAAAGTCTGGTTACAATTGTTGATAAATATAGAAGATATCTGATAGCAAACGACAAGTACTAATAGAGATGAATTTGAACTTATCCTATACACCAAAAGATGCGGTAATTGATACAGTAGCCATCATGCTGATTCTTTTCCCAGAGCCAGCAACAACAGCACTTGGTATAGCTATTATGGCACGGCCTAGGGGTGGTAAGAAGAAACAGGCTACCAGAAATGTGCCACGTAGATACCCAAGTTATATTTATAGGGTAGACAATATACGTGGCAGGGAAATAACCTGGGAAGCGAAGGTTGTCATGCCCGGTCAGCTATCACTACAACGATCAAACAGGGCAAATGTAAATATAAAAAGGCGTGAGAACCTGATAATCAGCCAAACGGCTGGCTATCAACAGACAGGTCAGACAACAATGACAAAATTGCCGCCAGGCGTTAAGGTGCATCATACGATAAGAAGGCCTGTTAACGAGGCACAGAATATACGTAAGACTGGCACGGAGCCAGTGATACACCATACTTTAAGGGAAATGCCCCAACAGAATAATAGAAAACAGTCGACTGGCGGCTATACTATCCATCATACAATCGAAAATAGCCCAGGATATATACGGGCTCAGTCAGACAGACGTCCGCAACAAAAAACAAACATTATTCACCACACACTGAAGAATGCACCCGGAGCACAACTTAACAATCCGATTAGGATCGAAAAACCGACCATCATCGTAAAACATCATACTCTAAATCGCAATCCAGCAATACCTGAACCTTTAATCCCCCGGGTTCCGTCAAGTCGAAGGCGTTCCCTTGATTCATCTAAGAGATAGGTTTCCCTCTCGTGCTTTTTTCAAGATTTCATAGATTTGACAGTGATCAAACTAACTGGTTAGACTGGAGACTAGACTTGTTAAATTAGAATAGAGTTTATTCTGGTCGTTTCCTTTTCAATTTCAGATCAATAGGAGTAATAGCTATTCTTAAGTATCTGAAAACCAAGACAAACGGAGATATTAATGTGGAATCAAGATTCTCTACAGCAGTTAGTAAAAGATAAGCTATCAGATTACCTATTTGTAGTGGTGTCAAACAGGGAACCCTATATTCACAATTATGTAGATAAAAACGTCGAATGCATAGTTCCGGCCAGTGGCTTAACAGTTGCACTTGATCCGGTTATGCGTGCCTGCGGTGGTACCTGGGTCGCTCATGGCAGTGGAAATGCTGACAAGATGGTGGTCGACACAAGGAATCGCGTGCTTGTTCCACCTGATGAAAAACGCTACACGCTACGACGTGTATGGCTTACGGACGCCGAGTTTGACAAATACTATTATGGTTTTTCAAATGAAACATTGTGGCCTCTATGTCATATTGTTTACCAGCGTCCGGATTTTAACGTGGATAACTGGGAAACATACAAGTATGTAAACAGGTTGTTTGCCGATGCCGTCTTGGACGAAATAGGTGACCGTAAGGCTTTTGTATTCATACAAGACTACCATCTTACGCTGTTATCAAGAATGCTCAAGGCCAAGAACCATCGCATTATATCAGCTCAATTCTGGCATATTCCGTGGCCTAATAGGGAAGCGTTCAGGATTTGCCCATGGCAAAACGAAATACTGGATGGATTACTGGGAAACGACCTGCTCGGTTTTCACATCGCTTATCATCGTAACAACTTCCTTGATACTGTAGATAAGACCCTGGAATGCAGGATCGACTATGAGAGATTTTCGGTTTGCCGCAGTGATCATACGACTTTTGTAGCTCCCTTTCCTATCAGCGTTGATTTTGACAGAATATCTGAAAACGTTCAGAAATCGGAAGTCGATAAGGAAATTGAGGTGCTGAAAAAAAGTTCGGCCTGAGGGATCAAACAATAGGCATTGGACTTGACCGCATTGACTATACAAAGGGCATCCCCGAAAGACTGAAAGCCATTGATTTGCTGTTGACCAGATATCCGAAATATAAATATAAGCTGGTATTTTTTCAGCTTGCTGAACCAAGCCGCACGAAAATTAAAAAATATCAAGAATTGAATATTGAAATCGATAAGCTTGTTGAAGAAATAAATGCCAAATACCGGTCCAATGACTGGCAGCCAATAATCTACATAAAGGAACATAAGTCGCCGGTGACACTTCGGGCTTTCAATCGAATAGCCAATTTTTGCCTGATAAGCTCACTACACGATGGTATGAACTTGGTGGCAAAAGAATTTGTATCGAGCAGAATAAACAAGGACGGTGTCCTTATATTGAGCAGGTTTACCGGTGCTTCCAGGGAGTTGAACGAAGCGTTACTGATCAACCCATATGCTATCGATGAAATCGCTGAGACTATACACACTGCTATACAAATGCCCGTAGAGGGACAAAGGAAACGCATGATCAAATTGCGACAGAACGTGAGAGAGAACAATATCTACCGCTGGGCGGCGGATATTATTTCAGAACTGGTCAAAATAGAATCAACATGAATTGTTACGAGTATGCAATATGTTTTCAACGCATGGAATCACATCTATCAGAGGATAGAGAAGTCGAAACAAAGATTGCTGTTATGTGATTATGATGGTACATTAACCGCAATTGTGGACAGCCCTGAAATGGCCAATCTTACAGACGAAACTAGAAAATTACTTACAGGGCTTGCTCATAAGCAGGGCGTAAGTGTGGCAATAGTGAGCGGCCGCGCCCTTATGGATATAAAAGAGCGTGTGGGGATTGGCCGGGTTATTTATGCGGGGAACCACGGTTTTGAGATAGCAGGACCAGAGGTCGAATTCATACATCCTCTAACTGAAGAATTTAGTGCAATAATACGTTTGATGGGTGCTGTATTAAAAAAAACTATGAGCAGCATCAAAGGGGTTATAATTGAGGACAAAGGGATGACCTTAAGTGTACATTACAGGCTTGTCAATCAGGATCAAGTATCGACGGTAAATACCATGTTTGAGAATGCTGTCGGCACTGTGCGCAAGCTCGGAAAGATAAAAACGACCTCCGGCAAGAAGGTACATGAAGTGCGGCCGGCAATTTCATGGAACAAAGGCAATGCAGTTCAGCTGATTTTTGACAGAGTTTCGCATTCCCATAAAAAAGGAGAGGTGCTTCCCATATATCTTGGTGACGATTTGACTGATGAAGATGCATTCAAAACGATTAATGAGCTTAACGGTATTTCAATACTGATAGGCGAGCCGCCCCAGATATCCGCGGCAGGTTATTATTTAAATTCCACGTCAGAGGTTAATAGCCTGCTTGCAGAATTACTTAAA
>JAQUMG010000147.1 GCA_028718265.1 Candidatus Omnitrophota bacterium | reverse complement strand
TCCGAATCCGGTATAATGCTTGGCGGGCAAAACCTTTATTGGCTTGATGAAGGCGCCTTTACCGGAGAGGTATCTGGAAAAATGCTTAAAGAGGCAGGCTGTAGTTTTGTCGTTATAGGACATTCCGAACGCAGGCAGTTTTTCGGCGAAACCAACGAATCCGTAAATAAAAAGCTCAAAGCGGCTTTGGCTAATTCGCTTACGCCGATACTCTGCGTTGGCGAGACATTAAAAGAGAGGGAAGCCAGAGAAACCTTCAAGGTATTAGAGGATCACCTGCAAAACGGTCTGATCGGAATAGAGAAAGACGATGTTCTAAAGATAGTTATTGCTTATGAGCCGGTTTGGGCAATCGGAACGGGTAAAACAGCAACACCGATCCAGGCCCAGGAAGCGCATAAATATATCAGGGATTTACTGGGTAAGCTTTATGATAAAGAAGTAGCCAGCCAGATAAGGCTGCAATATGGCGGAAGTGTCAAGCCGGAAAATATAATTGAATTGATGAGACAGCCTGATGTTGACGGAGCCCTTGTGGGAGGCGCAAGCCTTAAAATAGAGAGTTTCGCGGACATCGTTAAGAAAGCCGCAGAGGTGATAAAATGATAACGTTAATAATTGTTTTGCATGTGATCGTATGTTTCCTGTTAATTACCCTGGTCCTGATACAAAGAGGCAGGGGAAGCGGCCTGGTGGAAAGTTTTGCCGGAGTCGAGTCTATGTTCGGCACGAAAACTAACGCCTTTCTTACCCGCTCAACTACCGTATTATCGATAATTTTCTTTTTGACTTGTTTGGGCCTGGCGATTTTATCGGTAAGGCAGAGCAGGTCTTTGCTCTCCAATGTCAAAAAAGTAAGTGCCACGGCAGAGCAAGGCACGGCTAAATCTCAAGCAGTTACACCCGCTGCGCCTGCTACTGCGGCAGCTGTTTCGCCGACAACAAAAACTACCTCTGCGCAGGTAACTGTAAAGCCGCAGGAAAACCAAAACTCTAAAGCCGATCAGAAATAAGAATTTATTCTGGATATTCGCCTTAAGCGGCGCGGTATATTTTACCCAAGGCATCGAAGGCCTTCCTTCCCAAGGTTTATTCTACTACTTCAAAGAAACCCTGAAATATCCTCCTGAAAAAATAATGATGCTTTCAAGCGTTATTATTTTTGCTTGGCTGGTTAAGCCATTAATCGGTTATGTTATCGACCATTTCTTCAATAAACGAATCTGGATTTTTGTGGCTTTGGCTTTTGATATCATCCTGGTTTTGTTGATTGGGTTATTTCAGCTTCCGATTATCCTGCTTATTATCGCTCTGATGATAAATTCCGCCAACGCCGCCTTTAGGGATGTCGCTGTCGATGGGATTATGTGCGTCGAAGGTAAGAAATACGCTGCTACGGGCAAGATCCAGAGCGTCCAGTGGATATCTATTTCTTTAGCGGGTGTCCTTACCGGGATAGGAGGGGGCGTTATCGCGGAAAAATGGGGGTATCAGGCTGGATATTTATTTCTTGTTCCGATTTATTTACTGGTGAATATTCCGGTCTATTTCTACAAAGAAGAAGACTATATGAGCATAGCTAAAGGAGAATCAACTTTAGCTGTTGATTTAAAAAAGTTATTCACTAATAAGAATCTATTGATTGTGGCGCTGTTCATATTTTTATACCGCTATTCGCCTTCTTTCGGCACGCCTTTACTTTTTATCCAGCGGGATTCCTTTGGATGGACTAAGACCTGGATAGGCCTTTTAGCTACGATCGGCACGGTCTTTGGCATAGTTGGTTCGCTGTTGTATTATAAGTTTAGCCAGAGGTTGAATATTAAGAAATGGTTATTCTGGTCGGTTTTTGTCGGGGCCCTGACTACCCTAAGCTATCTGTATTATACTCCGGCTACCGCCGTACTTTACGATGTGCTCTATAGCCTGTTAGGTATGTTTATTTTTATTATGGCTATGGATTTTATGGCGCGCAATTCCATTCCGGGTCTAGAGGCAACTTCTTTTGCGCTTTTATGCAGTGTAAGCAATTTGGCGCTCATCGCCAGTAATCTATCCGGCGCCTATCTTTTGCCTCTCATCGGCCTGAAATGGCTGATCATTATATCCGCAGTAACCAGCTTCCTGTGTCTGCCTTTAATTAAAAAAATAGAATAAATCTCGCAGCAAATCCGTCATTGCTGGCTACGCGGTGGCGAAATCCGTCATTGCGAGGCGCGTAGCGCCGAAGCAATCTCATTTATTTTTATCCACGCGTCTGGGCTTGTCTGGGGTTTCTCGGGAACGCTCGCATTTCCCCAGCGTGGAAATGCTTCGCTCTAGTCGGCGTGTCGCTCTCCCGCATCCGGGCGGTGGGATAAAAGCGTTTGTGATATTTGAACCGGCTGCGGGAACCGTGCCCGCTCCACGCCTCCAAGTCCCTCGAAACCCCAGCCAACCCAGCCGCTCAAAATATTTAGTTAGATTTTAATCTTTCCTGCGTCTATTAGGGTAGAAGGGTAAACCTTCAATCGTACCCCCTCGTAACACAAAGGATAGTGTTCCTTTCTGACTCAGAGGACAATGTGGGTTCGAATCCCACCGAGGGGGTATCGAGAATGGGCGCGATTAGGTCGGAGAGGCTAATTGCGCCCATCAATTTAACTTGACACTTGGGTTTTGACAGGTTATACTTGTTTTGTCAGAGAGGGCATTTGTGTTACGAGGAAGGCGACGGAAACGTCGCCTTTTTTGTTGACAACCCCCTTGCGAAGCGTAGAATATAGTCAGTATCTAAGAGGTCATAATGATAGCAAAATAGCAAATCCAAGGGGTGGTTTCTAAACAGAAACCGCCCTTAATTTTATATTAATTATGAAGAAAAATTATTCTTATGTAAGGGAAAAGCTATTTGATGGAGTTTACCTACTTGCGGTCGGTCAAAAGGATGTAAGGCGTAGACTTATTAGAGCATATTTAGCTTGCCATACTTTACGAGCAAAAGATTTTCCTGAAGAATTCCGAAAAGATTGGGAATGGATTGAAAAACAATTAACAAAATATGGACCAGTTTTAAATCATAAAGGAGAGGTTTGGATAGGTTCAGTTGAAAACACCATGACTATTATTAAAAATAAAACAGGTTCTAAGATTGCAAAGAAAATTTTTGATTTATATTGTGCAATGCATAAGGATAGGTATGTTTAATAACAAAATAAATGAAGCGATTATTGAGAGTTATAGTGTTTATTTGCGTAAATTAGGATACTGCGAAGCGGTTTGTAAGGCTTGTGCTTTAAATAAACTAAGATATTTTACTAAAGATAAAAATTTTGCAGATATAGATATCAATGATCTTAAAAATCTGTTTTTATATCTTAAGGCTCAGAATAAACTTTCTGATGCATATTTGTCGAGTATAGGTACAGAATTAAGAAGATTTTTCAAATATCTTAGAAATAAGGGCATAAATGATAATTTGATGTATAATCTCGTGATTCCCGCGTATAGAAGAGAGCGTTACGAACGTCATGTTCCAATCGACGTTTTAAAAAAAGCTTATCTTCGGTTTCATCCTCGAAAATGAAGATATGGGGGGGGGTATTTCTTGTACCCCAAGTTTATAAAGACTTGGGATTTTTTTGTCTCTTAGCGGGTGGCGAGTGCAGCTTGTAGCCTCCGTAGGCAGGTTTAAACCTGCCTACGGATGATTAAATTATGTGGTTTTGGCGGAGCGCGCATTAGAAAATTTTCGGCACTGCTACCTAATAGATAGTGTGCAAGGCTTTACGGCGAGTGCAGGCAATACCTGCTGCGTGAGGAACCTTGCGCTGCCGGAGCGAGCCGTAAACCGTAGCACACGTCGAAAATTTTCAGCGCGCGGAGCCGAAACCACAAAATCAAACTCCTAAGCGAGCAAAACGACAGATTAATTAAAGAACAGTACAGAGATTGCTTCAGCGCTGCAGCCTGCTGCGAGCGTAGCGAAGCAGGCGCTTCGCAATGACTGTTTGCGAGGAATAAGACAAGCCAGGCGCTAAAGATTGCAGGACCCGTTGAAGAGAGCAAGTCTCTTTACTATCCATAAAAGGCGAAACAGTTTGCCTGTCCAGCCTACCGGCATATTTCTACGGAAACTGTTTCTGCTATTAAAATAAATCCTTGAAGCTGCGGGATTTAGGTTGTATAATCTAAAACTATGATGGAGCTACTTAGGCCTTATATATTGGCATTTATCCCTATGTTTGTGGCAGTGGATGCGATTGCCAACATTCCCATATTTCTGTCCCTGGTTGAGACCGCCAGCAGGAAGCAAAAACACAGGATAATAATCGATGCTGTCAAAACTTCGACGGCAGTGGCTGTTATCTTCATGTGCATAGGAAAATGGGTGTTTTCGCTTCTGGGAGTGACTATCCCTGATTTTCAGATTGCCGGCGGCGTTTTATTATTCGTGCTTTCAGTGCGCCTGCTTTTCCCCGGCGCCCAAAAAGACAGCCTAATGAATAGCCACGACCGCGATATGGGCGTTTTTCCTTTAGGCACGCCTCTAATTACCGGTCCGGCAGTTTTGACTACGACATTGATGATGATGAATACCTTCGGCATTATGCCGACTTTGGTTTCATTGATATTGAATATGGGCATTGTCTGGCTTACTTTGGCCAAGGCAAGCCTGATTATGAAGGTCATTGGGCCTAGCGGCACAAGGGCATTTTCCAAAATTATGTATATATTGCTGGCAGCAATCGCCGTGATGATGGTCAGGCACGGTATTTTCGGAGCTTTCATAAAATGATGCGCAAGGTTTTAACTTTTATTATGGCCGGAGGCAAGGGAGAGAGGCTTCTGCCTTTAACTAAAGACAGGACAAAACCCG
>JAQUMG010000146.1 GCA_028718265.1 Candidatus Omnitrophota bacterium | reverse complement strand
TTTACCTCCGTTACGTGTACAAGAGCGATCTTTGAATTGTTACACGAGCAGTTTGGGTTGTCAGGGCTTAAAATGATGCAGTTTTTCCCCGTGACAAAAATAGATTTTATCGGAAAAAGAAAAATATTCTACACTCTTTCCGCAGTAGTCATAATAGCGGGGCTTGTCATATTCGGGATGCGGGGCAGTAAGAATTTCGGAGTCGATTTCTCAGGCGGAACGCTTGAGCAGGTCATGTTCGAGAAACCCGTCAAAATGGATGACATGCGCAGTGTCCTGAAAGAGATAGGGCACGGAAACGCGTCTCTCCAGCAATATGGCAACCCTAAAGAAATTATAATAAGGACGCAGACAGACATTTCCAGAAAACTTGATGAGGCATTCAAGCAGAAGTTCAGCGATAACCCTTATCAGGTATTGAAAATAGAAACCGTCGGCCCTGCTGTTGGAAAAAGCTTAAGGCAGAATGCGACAACAAGTTTATTGCTGGGTATGGCCGGCATATTGATTTATGTGATGTTCAGGTTTAACCTGAAATATGCCACAGCCGGCATCATAGCGATCTTTCATGATGTTCTTATCTGTATAGGAGCAATGGCTCTGACCGGCAGGCAGTTCGATCTTACCATAGTGGCAGCGCTTCTGACCATAGCCGGTTACTCCATAAACGACACCATAGTCATATTCGACCGCATCAGGGAAAACCTGCGTCTCGTGAAAAAAGGCAGCCTCGTTGACATAGTTAACCTAAGCGTGAACCAGACATTTTCAAGGACTATACTTACTACGTGCGTCACAATGCTTGTGGTTATCGCGCTCTTGTTCTGGGGCGGAGAGGTTTTGAATAACTTTGCATTTTGCCTGTTTGTAGGAATGATATCAGGTGTCTATTCTACGGTCTATATAGCGAGCCCGTTAGTGCTTTCATGGCGGAAAAAGGGTTCGCGATAAAGTAGGTGCGCATGGCAAACTACTCGGGATACGAAAAAGGCGAGAAGGGGCTGTTTATCAGCATGCTGGTAAACGCCGCACTTTTCATATTTAAGTTTTTTGCCGGAATGGTCGGCCACTCCAACGCGATGATAGCGGATGCGTTCGATACTTTGGGCGATGTCATGACCAGTACGGGCATGATAGTAGGATTCAGAATCGCAAAACAGCCTCCCGACGACCACCATCCATACGGCCACGGCCGCGCTGAATCCATAATCGCGAAGTTACTTGCCATATTTCTGATATTACTTGGAGTAAAAGTTGCCTATAGTTCGGCCCACGCCATATACGATGCGATCATGCTTAGTAAGACGTATACTCCGGGAGTAATTGCCATGGTCGCCGCCATTGTTTCCATAATCGGTAAATTGGGATTGTTTCAGTATCTCAGGATTCTGAATAAAGATCTGGCAAGTACGAGTATTGCCGTTTATTCATGGAATATCGCTACGGATATTTTTTCATCCCTGACCGCGCTTATCGGCATCGCGGGTGCGCGGATGGGCATACCGTTATTAGACCCCATCGCCGCGTTTATCCTGTCGATGTTTATCATAAAAACAGGTTTCGAGGCATTTCACATGGCGTATGATGAGCTGATGGATGCCGCGCCGTCGGAAGAAGTGATGAAGGGAATAAAAGATGCGGTTCATTTAAATAAAAACGTCAAGGCTATAAAAGATATTAAAGTGCGAAAAATGGGCCTTGAACTTATGATAGATATGACCATAGATCTGGACAAAGACATATCGATCGAACGGGGTCACACCATAACCGACCAGATTACCAGCGATATCCTGCGTAATATGCCCACCGTAAAAGAGGTACTCATCCACGTAGAACCGTTTAAAGGGCGAAAGTAAGTGCATAATCCGCAAATGACACTCAGCCGCCTACCAGTTGTATCATTTTTGAGATATTTGTTGTATTTGCTGTAAACATTGTATAGCTATCTCACCATAATTTCCTGTCATATCTTGTCATACCTTTCCTAATCGCTTATTTATCAATATATTATAAATAGTATAGATTGGCACGATTAATGCTTAATATTAATGTGTAAGGGTGTATCTAAAGGCTGAATCTACCATAAGAGAGGGTTCGATGAAAAAAATATGTTTGATATGGGTGGTATTGACATTATGTTTAGTAGGAACAAACGCTTTTTCTTATGATTGGAACATTACTCAACTTACGGATAATACTTACGATGATTACCATCCAGTAATTAACAACAATGGAAGCGTAGTATGGTGTGGAAATGTTGATACTGACTATGAAATATTCCTATATAACGGTTCTAGTACAGTACAATTAACAAACAATTCTTACGATGATTGGGCTCCTGACATAAATGACAACGGAGACATGGCGTGGTGGGCAGTGGATAACGGTATATTTTTTTACAACGGCTCTACTATTCAGCAAATAGCCATCTCAGGCGTAAAAGCCAGGATGAATAATAACGGAGATATTGTGTGGTACAAATCCCATGCCAACCCTGAGATATATCTATATGATGGCTCTACGACAAGTCAAATTGGTCGTGGTTATAGCCCGTATATAAACGACAATGGTTATGTAGTATGGGACAATAACGTAGGAGTATTCCAATATGATGGTTCTGATACAGTTCCGCTTGGGACGGGTAGCGGGGCCAATATAAATAACAACGGACAAGTGGTGTGGGAGGGCGCGGGTGAAAAGAGCTTAGAAATATTCAAGTACGATGGTTTTACGGCAACCAAACTTACTGATAATAATTATCAGGATTCCAATGCCTACACTAACGATAATAATGACGTAGCGTGGTGCGGGTACATAAATAATAAGGATGCTGAAATACTTCTATATGATGGGTCTTCTGTATTGCAATTAACGGATAATTTTTTCAATGATTACGATCCAAGTATAAACAATAACCGCAGCATAGTTTGGTATGGATTTGATGGTACGGATTATGAGATATATCTTGTATCCCCCGTCCCCGAACCAGCTACCTTTCTTCTTTTAGGAACAGGATTCATGCCCTTTTTGAGGCGAAAAGTCTTGAAGTGAGGCCGCAAGGAGCACGAAATTAGAAACGCTTTCCATGCCAATCGGGAAAGTGTACCCTTCATGCGTATTCTGCATAGCTCAGCCTACCTTAAGTTTTCACTTTACACCCCCATATAAATTAAGTATAATAATGATTCAATTTAATGATATAATAATGACATTAAGGTCCTGCCTACGGCAGGGTACTAGTAAGGTATCTCGGCAGCTAAAACATAACATGTAAGGTCCCGCCTGTAGGCGGGATCCAATTCGCCCGGCAAACTTATGTCACTTCGTTCCATAAGTTTGGGGCTCATTGGGCTCGTAGCTCAATCGGTTAGAGCATCTGACTCATAATCAGAGGGTTCCTGGTTCAAGTCCAGGCGGGCCCACCAATTCCGCCAAAGGCGGAATTGATCCTGAAGCGCCGTCAAGTCCGCCAAAGGCGGATAGGCGCTGAGGGACCTTCTCAGTTAGCGTGAAGCAAGAGATCTTAACTTGTGAGGTATTTCGGCGGATAAGTGTGTCATGTATGGTCCTGTTAATGCTCCTGTTCGTCGCATTAGCAGGATCAATTCGACCATACAATTTATGTCGCTCTTTAAGCTACATAAATTGTGGTCTCATTGGGCGGTTAGCTCAGCTGGTTAGAGCGTGTGCCTCACATGCACAAGGTCGGAGGTTCGATCCCTCTACTGCCCACCAATCCCGCCGAAGGCGGGATTGATCCTGAAGCGCCGTCAAGCAACGCGACGAGCAGGAGCGTTATAGGCGCTGAGGGACCTTTAATGGACCTTGAACGAAGTTTAGTTAATATTCCTCTTTCAAAAAAAACACGAAAGGTATAATGTCAGTCGCGGAATTGTTGCTTAATCTGATAAAACTTCAGGCAGTCGATAAGGAGATATTCGACATCAAAAGACAGCTTGTCGAAATACCCACAAGGCTTAAAATCCTGGATCTGGAACTTGAAACAGCCAATTCTAACGTAAAGAAAAAAGAAGACGAGCTTAAGACCTTTCAGCTTAAGCGCAAGGAAAAAGAGATAGATCTCGAAACAAAAGAGAACAGCATAAAGAAAATGCAGGGCCAGCTTTACCAGGTTAAGACAAATAACGAATATAATGCGCTGGAGAAAGAAATAGCGGGGCTGAAGGCGGATAAATCAGTCCTGGAAGAAGAGATTTTGGGCATATTCGACCGCGTTGAAGCCGCTGAAAAAGACGTCGACGGAGCGAAAAAGGCATTCGCCGAAGATAAAAAGCGGGTAGACGCAGAAAAGGGCAAGGTTGAAGCCGCAAAGAAAGAGATCGAAGCAAAGCTCATTGAGTTTCAGGAAAAGCGCAAAACGATTGTGCCCATGATAGACAAAGAAACTTTATCCCGATACGATCGCATCCTGAACAATAAAGACGGCATGGCGCTTGTGCCCGTGAAAGGCGATAATTGCGGCGGTTGTTTTGTCCATCTGCCGCCGCAGGTAATAAATGAGATACGCATGAAAGAAGAAATAGTATACTGCGAACGCTGCGCGAGAATGCTTTTTACGGAAGAATAATATGAAAAAGTCCGGCTCCGAACTTTCAATATATATAGATGGCGCGGCAAGAGGCAATCCCGGCCCTGCGGGTGCCGGCGCACTCCTTGTGGACGGCGACAAAACGGTAAAGGCGATTCATAAATACCTGGGCGAAACAACAAATAACGTCGCCGAATACAGCGCCGCAATATTCGGATTACAGGAAGCTGTTGCGCTTGGATATAAAAACGTTACACTCTACATGGACAGCGAACTCGTGTCTCAGCAATTAAAAGGCGAGTATCGGGTAAAGGACGCGAACATGAAGGCGCTTTTCGAAAAAGTC
>JAQUMG010000145.1 GCA_028718265.1 Candidatus Omnitrophota bacterium | reverse complement strand
CGCCTTTGTAACTTACCCTTGATGATGCTTCTTCTTCGGAAACCCATTCGCCGTCATCTATCTCCGCCTTCTGGATAACCAGATTTTCTTCACCATTGGCTTTGAATAAATAAACATAGACCGTTTTGTAAATAAGCTTGCCGTCTCGTTTATAGAAATAATTGGTACTGCCTACCTTCGAAATCTCTTTTATGTCTCTTAACCCCGTCTCTTCCCTTATTTCCCGTATTGCGGCGTCTAACGCTGTTTCGCCCTTGTCCAATTTTCCTTTGGGCCACGTCCACTTTCCGTACGGATCTCTTATTAAAAGTATCTTTATGCCTGCGATAGTGTTTTTTATCACTACCCCGCCGCTTGAAATCTCCCGCTCTACTTTTGCCATTCTAGATCATCCTGCATACAGCCAGACCGGCTACAGTTTTTGGTTCTACCATGTCATTTGCTTTGTTTCGTCACTCGTATTTATGTAATCGTCGAATAGTATTTTCCCGTCTATCTCTTTATTTAATGCCGCTCTTCGCTCGGAGGTATAAGGATGCGTGCGAAAATATACATAGCGGTGTATTTCTCCTTTTAACTGCCTGTCCAGCAATCGATCCATGAAAGTAACTGAGGCCTTTGGATCAAAGCCCGCCTTTTTTAAATACACTACCGACAGCTTATCGGCTTCAAACTCGGCCTCTCTGCTATATGACATCATAAGTGAGGCTATGGCCGTGGAAGATTCTGCCTGTGTCCCCGCATCGGTGCGGCTAAGGGCGCCTAAAATCTGCAGGCCCGCCATACCTATAGACCCCTGAAGTTTTTTGACGCTATGCTTCGCGACTATATGGCCTATTTCATGTGCTAAAACTGCCGCCAGTTCATCGTCGGATTTCATATCTTCGACCATGTCCCGGAAAATATAGACATATCCTCCGGGCAGAGCAAATGCATTATACCTTTGCTCTTTTTCCATGCCTTTGCCTTCAAGAACCCTGAAAGAATATGTTATGGTAGGCCTGTCGCATACTTTTACCAATCGCTGCCCCACCGTATCAATACGGGCCTGCATGCCGGCATTACTTGTAAAACCGAATTTTTTTTCCACCTCTTCGGCGAGAGATCTGCCCATTTTAATCTCCTGGGCCTCGCCGATCATAACCAGGTCGTCTTTACCTGTGGCAGGGTTATAATCTGCCATGCACTCTACGGCGAAAGATAAACTCAGGACGAGGAATACAATGCAATAAGTTTTTTTCATTTTCAATCCGTTCCGTGCAGCTGCTTAGTCTTTTACAATATCACCGCATACTTTTTTTGTCAAGATTATATTATTATAATATACTATCTATGCCGATAAAATGTTTCGCAGGGCGAACTTAAGGCATTATCAACTACACGCCTCAAGCGTGAGAGGTTGGATCTCTGGGAACCCTTTATATACACCCGTACGGCCTGCCTCTTTACAGAAAAAGACCGGCGGGACAATTTCACCGGCTCTGTCCTGCTGCGGTATTTAGCCGCAGGCATACCACAGGAAAAAGTATAAATATTCCGTAATCCGGCTTCTGTTACTGCCTTGTAAATCAATTTATGCGTCTTGTGCCCATACTCACCCGTTATGTTATGCGTAAATACGATATCGGGGCGCCTATGGGCACGAAGGTAATCTTTTATCTTTCCGGCTATTTCCGCTTTTGAAAAGCGGCCTTTCTTTTTAACAACTCCCAGCATAAAAGGCTCGACTTTGCTGCCGTGCCTTTTATAAATACGGCATACGCGCAACAGTTCTGCCCGGCGCGTCTTATTATACCTTTCATCGCAATCCGTGGTGCAAAGTATATGCCAGCGCCATTTTTTAAATTCGGCGATTGTGCCGCCCATAAAAATAGATTCGTCATCAGGATGAGCTATTATTACAAGTGCGCTCTTACTGACTTTTTGCAATTCTCTTAAGGAAGACATTCGATTTTATTCTCTACTTAACGAATATGAATTTAAGCGATACGAAAAATAAAAGGTAGCCGAAAGCACGCTTCAAAATGGTTTCGGGTACGTGATGAACTAAAACAGCTCCCAGATAACCGCCGAATAAAAATCCGATGCACACAAAAGCTGCTATTTTCAGGTTCACATTGCCTTCGTGATAATATTTTAGCGCAGCCAGAAGTCCTATGGGCGGTAGCATCAGGGCAAGCGACGTCCCCTGTGCCTGGTGCTGGGTAAGCCCAAAAAACAACACCATCGCAGGTACAAGGATTATGCCGCCGCCTATGCCGAAAAACCCGCTTGCAATACCCCCGACCAAGCCTACCAATATATACGTCACAATATTCATGATATCCCCCTCATAATTTATTAATATATAATATTTTTCAACGCATGTATATCATCTAATATGTAATCCGGATTTGCTTTTTTAATATCTTCTATGCGGCCAATACCGTAAGTAAGGCCGCAGGTAAGAATGCCCGCCAGCCTGCCGGCCTTTATATCTATATCGCTATCACCTACGATTATTGCCTTATCGGGCGGGACGTTTATGCTTTCCAGAAGATGGTTTATGGGGCAGCTATCCGGTTTCCTGCAATTCTGATCATCGCCTCCGACAATTTTGCGGAAATATTTATCTATATTAAAGTGTTTCAGCGTAGCTACGGCAAGGCTGCGGCTCTTATTTGTGACAATCATCAGTGTCTTATTTTTCAGGTACTCAAGTATATCCGGAACGCCAGGAAACAATCTTGTATGATCAAACATATGTGCATTGTAATGTTTGTCGAAAATCTCATTGGCCTTAGCTACTGCTTCCGGCGATACCTCGTGCCCCAGGGCATCTGCTATAAGCTTATCGCGGCCCAGACCAATATAACTCTGTATAAGATCGCCGGGCTTCTCTTTTAGTCCTAGTGTTCTCAGTATATAGTTTATTGAGTTGATTATATCCTTTTTCGAATCGACGAGCGTTCCGTCCAGGTCGAATATCGCCGCTTCGATGTATCGCTTTTTCATAAGATTAATTTTTCTTCTTTCGATCCCCGCAGAATTTGTCTACCACTATATCCAGATTTTCTCCTACGCCAACCAGCACTTTTTCCAATTTATTATTTGAGTCCGCCAGCTCTCTATTGCTGGCTGCCGCCAGGTTCGCGTTAGCTTTAGAAGAAGTTATAATCCCGCCCAATTCTACTACTGTAATAATCAGTAAGACTGTGATAATAATGAGAATAATTTCCGAGATTTTCATCAGTCCCCCCGTTTTTATCGCGGTTTCGTTTCCGTCAGATGAATAATAACATAAGTTTTACACATTTTCAAGAGGCATTATTTTATGCTTGCAAATATTTCTTCCGCTATATATAATACACCCGTTATGGAAACAAAAAGTGACAAAGAGCTGGTGAAACAGTGCCTCAGCGGAAGCGCTGAGGCGTGGAGTACTTTTATAGACCGTTTCTCAGGACTGGTGTACTGGGCCATCAAACGTAAATTAAACAGATATTATTCGGCATATCTTACTAGTGATATAGAAGATATATATCAGCGCCTCTTCGCTTCCATATGGGAAAAGAGAAGTCTTTCAAGTGTAAGCGACAGAGACAACATCGCACCATGGCTTATCGTCCTTGCCTCTAATCTTGCGATAGACTTTATGCGCAGTAAAAAGCGCGAACAGGATTTCCTGCAAAATAGATTAACTGCTGAAGTACCGATGATGGACGAGGATTCCGTCGTATTCGTAAAAGAAAAGCTGGACCTGCTGGACGAAGCCATGCGCTGTCTTAACGAAAAAGAGCGGCTCTACCTTGAATTGAATTATTTGTCCGGTAAAAAACATAAAGAAATAGCCGAAACCTTCAATATGCCGGTCAACTCTGTGTCAACTATAATTGCGCGCGCCAAGGACAAGGTAAAAAGATTTATCGAAGAAAAAGGGAAAAAGAATTGAAAGAAAAATGTACTGTGAAACGTATATATTAGTGGGGAGACTATGAAAGACAAAAATTTGGATGCTATATTGAAAACATACTTTACGAAAAAAATAGCCCTGCCGGAAAAAAGCGGGGATTGCCCTTCTGCCGAAGCACTGGCTCAATATGTGCTGGGTACGCCTTCTGTCGGAGAACTATACGATATAGGAAACCACATAAAAAGTTGTAAATCATGCGCCGAGTTGGTCGAAGGCGCTCTCCTCTATTCGGCATACGGCAAAGATATGAAACTGGAAAATGTGCCTGCCAAGGTAAAAAATACGGCAAAATCTTTGAATCCGGATTACAGGCAAAGAGAACGTGGAATAATGGGTTATTTTAAGAAGAATTTATGGCTTCTCCTCTCCCTCGCCTCATTTACGGCTTCTTTCTTCACTCCCCGCCACTTTCTGCAATTCCTTATCCTGACCATTCTATTCGGTCTTAAATGGGTATTTAATAAAGAAACTACCCGGACGCTTATAATGGTTTACAACGCATGGAAAAAGCACGATAAAGACGGCTCCCGGGACCTTGAGGAAATATTTAAAAACCGGTTCTGAATCCCTCTTTTCTGCCATATCAGCTTTCCCCGTATTAAAAAAAATCAAAAAACTTTGAAAGAAAATCGCCTCCTCGTTCGTATATATATGTGGAGGTGATAAAAATGCTGGACATAGAAATAGCCAGGATGTACCGCCTTGAAGGGGACGGCGCGACAAAAGCCTTCTGCGACATAATCGTATCGGACTCTCTTCTTATAAAGGGAATACGCATTATGGAAGGTAAGAACGGCCTTTTTGTCAAAATGCCCGCCAAACAAGGCAAGGACGGTAAGTGGTACAACTCAATAGAGCCTACCCCCAAGGAGACTCAAGAGGCATTAAATGATGCTATTATTAAAGCATTTAATGACTAAAGACAGAAAATCTCTCGGCAAAATCGGCGAGGAGCTTGCCTGTCGTTATTTAAGGCGGTGCGGTTACCGA